>WQXF01000107.1 GCA_009784985.1 Clostridia bacterium
AAAAAGATTTCATCAATTCGCCCGTTATTGCGCTAACGCCACAGGCGTTCTTAGAGCAGTTCTTTTCAAAATAAAACTTGCCTATTGCGCAATGTTGAGCTCGGCTTTTAGCGCATTTTGCAGCGTTTGCGAGAAGTTTACATTTGCGCGTTCCGCTTGCTCATTCAGCCACATGGGGATGGTGAGCGTTTTTTTGATCGACTTGTTCTCGTAAAAACGTCTGTACGTTTCAGTATCTACAGCAACTACGCTGGTGAACTCCTCACCATTTGCTTTGATGGCCTTGGGGTTGCTGGCGGCAGGTATGGGCCGGTTGTCTTGCTCCATGTCGTAGAGCCATAGGCAAAGGGCGTCCTGCGCCATGCGGATAGCGTCCGGCAGATTGTCACCGCTTGTGTAACAGCCCGGAAAATCAGGGAAATGTACGCTGTATGCGCTGTTTTCTTCCGGGGCAAATATTGCTGTATATGCGTATTTCATTTCTACCATTCCTTTCCGTATTAATTTAACCCCAAATCCTTTTTGATTTTGCTTGCCGTTCCCGTCGCTACTTCTTTACTGGGGTGCCGCGGGATTTGTGCCGTTTTTCCGGTATGGGGATTTATCCAGATATCGTGCTCGGAACCATGCCGCTTGATGCGGCATCCGCTCTTTTTAGCCATCTTCGTCAGTTCACTTGCCTTCATAGTGAATCCCCCTTCGATGACAATTATAACACGTGCCGGACACGTATGCGATATCTTTTTTCACGCCTCCCTCGGCAATTCCACCATCACTTCCCGGAACCGCGCGATGATTCTCGATTCCCTGCGGGAAACCTGCACCTGGGTCATGCCCAGTACCCGCGCGGTTTCCGCCTGGGTGTGATCACGAAAGTAACGCAGCAGTATCAAGCGGCGATCCTCGGGAGGCAGTTGCTCCAGCAGTTGCCGCAGGAGCATACGGTCGATGCTGGCTTCGGCTTGAGGCAAACCCAGCACGTCTTGCAGCGTGGCCCCTTCCTCGCCAAGGGGCGCATCCAGCGACACTACGGACTTTCCACACTCCAGGGCTTGGGCCAGCTCGGCGGAATCGCAACCCAGGGCCTCGGCCAGTTCGGTAAGGTTGGGCTCCCGCTGGAGTTCTGTGCGCAGCAAATCCGCTGTGTTCATTGCGCGGACAGCCAGCTCCTTCAGGCGCCTGCCCACGGTAAGTGTGCCGTCGTCGCGCAAAAAGCGGCGAATCTCCCCCATGATCATGGGCACCGCGTAGGACGAAAAGCGCACGCCATACGCTGTATTAAAATTTTTGATGGCTTTGACCAAACCCAAACAGCCCAACTGATAGAGTTCTTCCATGTCGCTGCCACGGCTGGCAAAGCGAGCGCAAACCGCCCGAACCAAGGCCAGGTTCGCGCGCACCATCCCATCGAGGGCAACGGACTCCCCGGCTTGGGCACGGGCAATGAGCGCCATGGCTTCTTCATGGCTTTGTTTTGCGCCTTTTTTTGCGCCACTCATTATTTTTCATCCCGCGCAAAGTGTTTGCGCATACGTATATGGGTACCCTCCCCTACGGTGGAGGTCACTTCCAGCCCATCCATAAAACTCTGCATCACGGCGAATCCCATGCCTGATCGCTCCAACTCCGGATGGGAGGTGTAAAAGGGCTGCATCGCCTGTTCCAAGTCGGCGATGCCCCGGCCGCGATCCTCCACCTCTACGGTAAGGATGTGTTGATCGTTGATGGTGGCCGACAGCACCACCGTGCCCTGGGCGCCTTCGTACCCGTGGATGATGGCGTTGGTTACCGCCTCGCTCACCGCGGTTTTGATGTCGGATACCTCCTCGATCGTGGGATTCAGCTGCACGGCAAACGCACTGATCACCACCCGGGCAAAGGACTCGTTCTGCGGGCAACCCATAAACTCCAGCCGCATTTGATTGATGATGCTCATCTCCGACCCTCCCCCGCGCCTGAACGATGATTTTGTATGATTTGGTGCAAACCCGACAGTTGAAAAATCCGTTCAATCAGCGGGCTCATGTTTTGTACCGACAGCTTGCCCTTGCGCCTGGCTAGCGTACGATAGCGGCCGATCAGCACCCCAATGCCGGAGCTGTCCATAAAGGTAAGGCCCTGCATGTCGATCACCAGGTGTGTTATCCGCTCGTCGGCGATTAACTCGTCCAGTTCGGTACGTACCTGCTCGGCGCTGTGGTGATCCAACTCGCCCCGTATCCGAACCAACATTGTGTCCCTTTGCCGCGCGTGTTCCAGCATATGGACTTCCTCCCCCTTTTGCGCCGCGTATGCCGCCTGTTTGTTTCCGTATCCATGAACCCATATCCTGCCTCGAAAATACACTATTTATGCGTTTAAGCATTTTTCGTTCGACTTTTTATATATTTTTTCGCTCTTTTTCGTCTTTTCCCTTGCGTTTCCCAGCATTTTATCGTACAATCTATGGTATAATGCTTTTTTCGGCACACAAGATAGGGGGGACGACACATCCTACGTTTACGCAGCATTGCTTTTTTCTTTTTATGTTTGCTGATGGTTTTTTGTTTGGGCGTTGCATTGGGTGAGGAGACGCCACCGGCCCGCAAGGTGGTGTATCTAACATTTGACGACGGGCCATGCAATAGCACCTTAAAGCTCCTGGAAATACTCCGGGAGGAAGGGGTTCCCGCAACCTTTTTTTTGATCGGCAATGAATTGCAGAACCATCCGGAGGCGGTGCGCGCCATTGTCGAGGACGGCCATGCCATCGGCGGGCATTCCTACTATCACCAGCGTTCGCTGATGCAGACCCCCGACGGTTTCCGGCGGGAGATGGCGCGTTTTAACAGGGCACTTTGGGAGGTGCTTGGTTTTCCGCTGGAGGTTCGTTTGTTCCGTTTTCCCTTTGGCTCCAGCAATACCACGGCGGAGGTGCGCCACTATGCTTCCGAGGCCGGGTACTTATGGATCGACTGGAACGCCAGCAATTACGATACCGACAAAAAGGTCAACAGCAAAGCAGATCAGATGTTGGCCGCCGCAATCCGTACCTCCCGCAACAAAGACGAAGTTGTGATGCTGATGCACGAAAACAGGGGCCGCACCAGAGACATGCTCCCCGCACTCATACAGTATTATCGAAACAACGGGTATGAATTTGACGTGTTGACGGCTGATATGGACTATATCATACCCGGCGTCAAGATGGGGTTGCCTGCCAAACCTTAACGGTCGAATGCAGGCAATGTAAATTCCATTTGCGTTTCTCTAGGCAAACGTTGCAACTGCGCGTGGAGCCCGGCGCGGAATTCATCGATACCTTGCAAAAATGACGGTAATAAGGTTTGTAGGCCGGCCTGCGCGCCGGCCTTTGCCAACCCCTCTATATCCTGGGCCTGCTGGGCCAAAGCGGGGCAGCCGATGCTGTACAGCGCGCTTTTGAGGCTGTGGGCGCACAGGGCCACCGGGGGCAACTGCCCCTCATCCATTGCGCGCTTCAGTAGGTTGTGTTTTTCCGCCAGGTCTTGGCAAAGGGTAAATAAAAGCGTAAGGTAGAGCGCCTCGTCCCCCGCGCAATGGAGCATCCCGTCTTCGTAATCCAGCAAGGGCACGCGTCCAAGCACAGCGCGTGCGGCTCCGGCTCTCATCACTTCCTCCCCCAGCCCTTTCGGGTTTCCGGGCACGATCTTTTCCGCTGGCAGCAGATGCAGCAGTATGTCGCTCAGTTTGCCCAACTCCAGTGGCTTGGTGAGTATCCCCTGAACATCCACATCTTGGTATATCTCCCGCGTCTCCGCGGGCAGGTTGGCGGTAAGCACCACCACAGGCAGAAGCAGCTTGCCATGTGATTGCTGTGCCCGTAGCGCGCGCACCGTCTCCAAGCCGTTCATCTCGGGCATCATGTGATCCATGAACACGATGTCGAAGGGATGCCGGCTCACCAGCTCCAGGGCCTGCTTTCCCGAGCTGGCTTCGCGCACCTCCAGACCATAGAGCCGCAACAACGATGAACCCACCAACAAATTGGCCGGGTTGTCATCCACGATCAGCGCTGCTGCATCCCGTGTGGAAAATACCAACTGGGCCAGTTGCTCGTTGCGTTGTGCGCCTTCAGCGTGGCGGGTCAGCGTATTGTTTAAAAAGGCGGCCAGCAGCGGCGCATGCAACGGCATCTCCAGGAGCGCGTCACCTTCTGGCAGCGCTCGTTGTTCCCCTTCCCCCAACATCAAGGCGCGGTGGGTGCCCGCGGTCAATGCCGCGCCCGCCCAGGCCCGGGCATTCTCCCCTTCTCCTTCCACCAGCAGATGGGTAAAGCGTTCGGTGTAAAAGGCTTGTACCCGCATAGCCTCCACACCAAGTTCTGCAGCCATAGCCAGGGCCCGTGCGGGAAAATCACGGTCGTCGCTGCACACCAATAGACGCTTGTGCTTTTTGTTTTGCACACAAGCCACAGGTGAGGCATCTTCCACGGCATGGGTAAGGGAAAAAGAAAAACGGGAGCCCTGCCCAAGCTGGCTTTCTACGGTGATGTCGCCGCCCATCAGCCGCACCAATTGCCTGCTGATGGCTAGGCCCAGGCCTGTTCCCTCCTGCATACGGTCACGAGCGGGATCCAGCTGTTGGAAATGCTCAAACAGCCGCTGCTGATCTTCTTTGCTGATACCTACACCGGTATCTTCGATTGCATAGTCAATCTGGGCGGTTTCCCCCAGCCCCCGGCAACGTATCGATAGGGACACGCTGCCTTCGCGGGTGAACTTTACGGCATTGATCAGCAGGTTGAGCAGCACTTGCTTAAGCCGCAGCTCGTCGCCGATCAGCCCTTGGGGGAGCGCCGGATCGATGTCGGCATGCAAAACGAGGGGCTTGCCCCGTGCGCGCAGCCCTGCCTGGGTGCATAGATCATCCAGCAATGCCAGGGTATGAAAAGGCGCCTGGATGATGGGCATACGCCCGGCAGCGATCTTGCTGAAATCCAGTATGTCGTTTACCAGGTACATCAGGGTTTGGGCGGCGCTTTTGATGCCCATGGCATGGGCATATGGCTCCGAGGGCAGCGTGCCGCAGAGCAGCAGCAAATCTGCCAGACCGGATACCGCATGTATCGGCGTGCGGATCTCGTGGGACATATGGGCCAGGAAGTCGTTCTTGGCGCGATTGGCCTCTAGCAGTTCCTCCTGGGCGGCCAACAATCGTTGTTGGGGCATATAGGTATCGCTGATGTTCATGAGCAAACCGCACAAATAGCGTCCGCCGCTTGCCTTGTCCACCATCAGGGAGCCCCGATCGTTTATGTGGAGCACGGTTCCGTCGGCACATACCAAACGATACTCCAAGTCGTAGCTCTGATCCGAATGCAGGGCGATCTGTTGCAGTATGTCGCGCCGCGCTTGATCCCTGTCGGCCGGATGAATGAGGAGCAGGGCGCTCTTGTCGTCCTTGGGGCTGTAGCCGGTGAGCTCACGGTAGCCCCGGTTGGCGTATTCGAGCACAAAGCCGTCTTCGCGCAAGCGATACAGGCCACCGGGGGCAGCGTCCGCCGTGGCTGATAGGAGGGGGTCAAATTCTTGGGGCATGGTGGCCTCTTTCATTGCCGATTGAAATAACGTGCAATTTCTTTTAGTTGCTTGATTGCCTCAACATCTTTACTTGCCGGAATGTCATCTGTCCTCAATGAAAGAACGGTATTTTCTTTAAATCCATGTGCATTCATTTTCTTGAACATCCATTTTGCTAATTTGATAGCTTCTTCTGGGCCGCCATCACCGCCCCCAATAATAATCAGTGCCGCCTTTTTCTTTGATAAAATAAACTCGTCTTCTAAAAAGCGTTTTGCACAATAATACGCTTGCAACCTGCTTGCTAAACCTATAAGCGGCGCAGTCAGATTCGACATATACAGTGGTGATGCAATCATGACATTATCAAAATCATCTTGATAAATCGTTTGCATTTCATCATTAACAATACAACCTTTTTTCTTCTTGCACGATCTGCAATCAATACAAGGGGCGATATTGCTGTAGTAAGCAGCTATTTCAATGACTTCGCCAACAAGGAGCTTTTTTAGCTCAGATAGAAAATAGACAGTATCGCCGTTTTTCCTTGGTGAGCCATTCAAGATCAGTGTTTTCATAATAGCTAAATCTTCTCCAAGCGCCACAATAAGGATTGCTTTATGAAAACATCTCAAGCCTCATCAGCATATTGTTGCAAGCAACCAGAAGCTGTGTCTTCAAAAACAATACGCGCTCTCTTTTTTGCAATGATAGTATCAAGAGGAACAAATACCCAGCCTTGTGCTTCAAGTCTGGGGCGTTCCTCATCCATGTGCTTATGCAAACCGCCTATTCCGCCATATTTCTCAAGCAGCAACTCACGATTGCTTCTAACTTCGGTAATGGGATCGACATCAATAATAACCATGATCATTCCCCCGTTTCATCAACTTCCATTAACGCCTCGGGCGTAAGTAATAGGGGTGTGAATAAACCGTATTTGTTATTGAATCGCTGTATTTTAACAAATGTGTGTATGCCTAGATGTGTACAGTTCCAACTCAATAGATAGTCCATCTGGGCAGTAACACAGGAAGCCAAGTGAAAGCAGTCAATTTTGGCCCGCTCTGGTATACCTAGTAATTGCTGATACTTGTCCGCCAAGGCGAAAATTTCTCCTGAATGTGGGATGACAGGGATGTTTTTGATGAAGTCCAATCGTCGCACGGCTATTTCAGGATCACCAAGGGAGCATTCATCAATCACGTATTCGCTAATGTATAAATCATAATTGTGACGTTTGCTTTCCCAAAAGAGCAAGGTCGCAGCTTGCCTGCCAGCTATAATCGTATCGCGGCTTGGCCGGCTTGTCGCCAAACTAGGTATTGTTGTTTCAATATAAATGCTTTTCATTTCGGCTTCCTATGCATCTCTTTCGGTTTAATTATCCCTCTTCTATGATATCCATCATATAACAAAATATGAAAAAAAGCAATACGGAGGATCACTGCGCATTCTCCCCCACCCAATGCAACGTAAACGTAAAACAAGACCCCTCCCCCGGCTGGCTGGTTACGGTGATCTCTTCGCCCAGCAACAACAGTATCTCCCGCGTAATGGCCAGGCCCAGGCCGGTTCCGTTACCCTGGTGGGCCTTGTCCGCCTTGTAGAAGCGGTCGAACACATGGGGCAAGTCGGCTTCGTCAATGCCCATGCCGCTGTCCCGCACCGAGATGTACAGCGCGTCGGGTTGCGGATCGGCGGAGAGTTCGATGCGCCCGCCTTCCGGGGTGTACTTGATGGCATTGTCCAGAAGGGAAACCAGCACCTGTTCCGTACGATCCCAATTGCCGTACACCTGAGGCGCCTCCTCCGGCAGTTGCAAGAAAAGGGGCTGGCCGTGATCCTCGGCATGGGCCTGAAACTTTTCGTACACATCCCGCAGCATGTGCAACGGATCAAAGGGATACTTTTCTAACGAAAGCACGCCGGATTGTAAGCGCGATAACTCCAGCATATCGCTCACCAGCCTGGTTAGGCGCAGGGTCTCGCGCAGCATCACGCCATACAGGCGGTTGCGGTCGGCTTCATCGGTCACCAAGCCGTCGCGCAGAGGCTCCACAAAAGCGCGCAGGGCGGTGAGAGGGGTACGTAACTCATGGGATACGTTGGCCACATAATCGCGCCGGGTTTGCTCAAGCCGTTCCTCCCGCGTAACATCGCGGAAAACGCCTACCGCTCCGGCCACGCGGCCTTCTTCGTCTTCCAGCGCTGCCAAGGAAGCCTGTACAGCTGTGTTGCCGGTGCGTACCACAAAGGTGGCCCCCCCTTTGCCGGTGAGCACTCCGTTGTATGCGGTCCATATCTCTTCGATCTCTTCTGCCGGGGAGGAAAACAGCGTGCCCATGGCGGGGTTGACATGGGTAACGGTTCCCTGGGCGTCCACCGCCAAAATGCCCTCAGTTAGGCCATTGAGGATCCGGCGCAGACGGGTGCGCTCCACCATCAATTCGGCCACATTGCGCCCCAGCTCTGCCGATAGAAAATTGAGCGCACCACCCAGCTCGCCTATCTCGCCGCGGGTATCGGTATTCGCGCGCACGGTAAAATCCCCGCTTGCCATGGACAGGGCCACGTCGCGCATCTGCTTGATGGGTTTTGACAGGCGGCTGGACACGATGTAAGCAAGGGGCAGCATCAGCAGCATGGCGCCCAGCAGAGTATACAGCAGGGTGTTGCTTAGGCTGCGCATGCCGGTGATTACTTCGGTCATGGTTTGGGCCATAAACACCGCGCCGATCACATGCTCGTTGTGTCGGATGGGTACGCCCGCCAGCACCAGGTCAACCTCCTCTGGAAAGGCCAGCTCGGGTGCGTGCCGTATCCGCGGGCCAAGGGGAGAAGTATCAAAATTATTTAGGGAGTTTTGGGATTGCCTAAATGGCGCAGCCCGATTTTCGTTGGCATTGGACGCTGGCAAGCGGCCGATATGGGTGGCCTCTTGGCCCGATAACACCCGAGCCAGCACCCGGTCGATGGAGTTGGGCAAAGCGAAGGCTTTTCCCCCGTTTTGTACGGTAAGCACCGCCCTGCCCCGGCTGTTCACCACCCATACATAGGCATCCCACTGGGCGGAATTGTTTCGCAGCAAGGTTTGCAGCATCAGCACCGACATATTGCCCCGCTCCTGGTGCTCCACCAAGGAGGCGATAAAACGGGCCTTGGGCAGCATTTCATCGGTGCGCCTGGCGGCAAATACCCGTGGCGAAATCACCTGATACACCGTTACGGCCAGCAGCGTAGACAGCACGAGCGCGGATATCACCAACAGCAGCGTACGCCGGAGCAACGCGCTGCGCAGAATCATATATCCACCTCAAATTTATACCCCACCCCATACACGGTTACAATCTCCCATCCGCAGGGGGCTTCGGTAGCCAGCTTTTGGCGCAAGCGCTTGATGTGGGTGTCCACGGTGCGGGTATCCCCAAAAAAGTCATACCCCCAAATCCGGGATAGAATCTGCTCCCGGTCGAACACGCGGCCGGGATTGCCGGCCAGCAGGTGGAGCAGCTCCACTTCACGGGGCGTGCAAGCCACGGATTCGCCGTTTAGTTTTACAAGATAACGCTCAGGCTGTATCTCCAAATTGCCAAAGGTTAAGGTGGTGAGCTGCTCCTCAGGCAGGGCGTCGGCATCCATGGTACGGCGAAGCACCGCCTTGATGCGGGATATCACTTCCCGTGGGCTAAAGGGTTTGACGATGTAATCATCGGCCCCCAGCTCAAGGCCCAGGATGCGGTCGATCTCCTCGCCCCTTGCGGTGAGCATAATCACCGGCAGGCGCGAGGTTTTTCGCAGTGTGCGGCACACTTCAATGCCCGACAAGCGGGGCATCATTAAATCCAGCACCATCAGGTCAAAGTTGTGCTGGGCTGCCATGGCCAAAGCCTGCTCCCCATCGTAGGCCGAAGCGTGGGCAAATTTTTCCGCATCCAGGTACAGGGAAAGCGACTGATGTACCACGGGATCATCGTCGCAGATTAAGATATGCGGGCTGGTATTCATGCAGTTCACCTCAAGGTGAGTGTATCCAAAAATTATGGCCTAGATGTGACTAAAAGATGAAAATGCATAAAGGAAGGTTTATTCAACCTTCCTTTATGCAAAATTGTTTTGAAATTACAGAATCGAGAAGGCCACAGCCAAGCCCACAAACACGATGGAAACCGTGGCGGCCAGGGTAATCAGGATGTTAAAGGACGGGCCAGCAGTATCTTTGAGCGGATCGCCAACGGTATCGCCAATAACAGCGGCTTTGTGGTTTTCGCTGCCTTTACCGCCGTGGCTTCCGGCTTCAATGTTCTTTTTGGCATTGTCCCACGCGCCGCCGGAGTTGAGCATAAAGATCGCCATGACAAAACCGGAAGAGATTACACCCGCAAGAAGGCCTACCACACCCGCCGGCCCCAAGAAGAAACCGGTGACAATGGGCGCAAGGATCGCCAGCAGAGAGGGAGCAATCATTTCTCTTTGGGCGCTGCGTGTGCAAAGATCTACACAGGTGGCGTAGTCGGGATCCGCGGTACCTTCCATGATCCCGGCAATCTCGCGGAATTGGCGCCGGACTTCTACCACGACGCTCTTGGCCGCAGTATGTA
>WQXF01000108.1 GCA_009784985.1 Clostridia bacterium
CAGAACAGCTACGTCATGATCCTGGCATGCGGCATGCTGTTGTGCATCCTCACCGGGGGCAATGTGGACCTGTCCGTAGGCTCCATCGTGGGGTTTGTGGGTGCGGTATCCGCGGTGTTTATGCTGTGGCATAATATGCCTGTTTGGCTCGCTATACTGATTTCGCTGCTCATCGGCGCGGGAATCGGGGCGTGGCAGGGGTTTTGGATTGCCTACGTTGGGGTTCCGGCGTTTATTACGACCCTAGCGGGCCAGCTGATCTTCCGTGGCCTCACCATGGTTATCCTCAATGGTGTGAGCCTGGCGCCTTTGCCTGGGCTAAATTCCATTGCCGCAGGGTTTGTGACGGACACCAGGGGTTTTGGCGGGCTGATGACCTTGGCTTTGGTGGTGGGGGTGCTGGCTTGCCTATTGTTGGTGGTTACCCAGTTCCTTGCCCGCAGGAAGCGCCAGCGCTACGGTTTTGAGGTGCCCCACGTGGGCCTATTCGCCGCCCAGCTTGCCATCGTTTCCGCGGTGATTATGTTCTTCTGCTATCGATTGGCCGAGCACCGCGGCTTGCCGGTTGTGCTGGTGATCGTGGTGGTGATGGTGATGATCTATTCCTTCTTAACCATGCGTACGGTTTTTGGCCGCCGAATCTATGCCTTTGGCGGCAACGCCACCGCCGCGCGCCTTTCGGGCATCAACACCAAACGCATACTCTTCTTTGCCTATATGAACATGGGGCTTTTGGCCGCGCTGGCCGGGCTGGTGTTTACCGGGCGTTTAAACTCCGCCACACCCAAGGGAGGCGTGGGCTTTGAGCTGGACGCCATCGCGGCTTGTTTTATCGGCGGCGCGTCAACCACCGGCGGCGTGGGTACGGTGATAGGCGTCATCGTAGGTGGGCTGCTGATGGGCGTGCTCAACAACGGCATGGCCATTATGGGCTGGAGTATTGACTTGCAGCAGGTGATCAAGGGCCTTGTGCTGCTGGTGGCCGTGGCCTTTGATATCATTTCTAAAAAGAAGATGGCTACATAACATACAAGCGGTGTGCAAAAGGGCGTCGAGGGTGGCGTCCTTTTTTGAACCCTTGACATTAAGATAGGGTTGCTTTATACTTATTGCATCAATTCATAGTAGTTTAGTCAGATTTGATTTTGGCCGGAGGTTGGCATGAGCGACATCCTTCTCTCCCTACGGGGAGTGAGCAAAAACTTTGGCGAAGGCGACGTGCTCCGGGGCATCGATTTGGATGTGCGCCGGGGCGAATTCCTTACGTTGCTGGGGCCCTCCGGCTGCGGAAAAACCACCACGCTGCGTATCATCGCCGGGCTCACCGGCCCGGATACGGGCAATGTGATCCTGGAAGAACGCGACGTGACGGCCCTACCGCCGGAAAAACGCAACGTAAATACGGTGTTTCAAAACTACGCGCTGTTTCCCCACATGAACGTGGCCAACAACATCGCCTACGGCCTGCGGGTGCGCCGTGCGCCCAAACAAACGATCCGCACAAAGATAGAAGAGATGCTGGCCCTCGTGCAGCTAGAAGGTTTTGCCAAACGCATGCCGGCTCAGCTGTCGGGCGGGCAGCGGCAGCGGGTGGCCATCGCCCGGGCCCTGGTGTGTAATCCGGCGCTATTGCTGCTGGATGAACCCCTGGGCGCGCTGGATCTACAGCTGCGCCGCCAAATGCAGCTGGAGCTTAAGCGCCTGCAAGAGAAGCTGGGCATCACCTTTGTGTACATCACCCACGATCAGGAAGAGGCCCTGAACATGAGCGACCGGATTGCCGTGATGAACGACGGCGGTTTTGAGCAGATTGGCGCGCCCGATGTGATCTACGAGCAGCCCGCCACCCGTTTTGTGGCCCAGTTTATAGGCCAGGCAAACCTGATGGAGGCGCGGGTAACCCAGATCCACGAAAATAGTCTCACCTTGCTCCATGGCGACCAAACCGTGTTGGCTTCCGCGCCATCGGATGGTGCACTTAAAGCAGGTGATTCTTGCCTGCTGTGCGTACGCACCGAGCGGCTCCACTACGCTGAAATGCCCCACGCGCCCTTTACCCTTACCGGCATGGTGATGGAAAATCGATATACCGGCGGCGCGCTGATCACCCGCATCCGCTTGCCCAGCGGTGAGGAGTGGACCGCCGGGGGCCATGGCCGGGCCGATGAAGCCCCGGCGGTGGGCTCCACGGTGCATCTGTGGTGGGATCCCGCCCAGGCAGCGGTGGTGGGGGGTGGGCGCGGTGGGGCCTAAGTTGCGATCCAAAGAACGATCTATGCGGGCCTTCTGGCTGTTGCTGCCCATGGGTGTGATCGCCCTGCTGTTTGTGGCCGTGCCGTTGATCTACGTGATTGCCCTCAGCTTTTTGCACAGGGGTGAGATGATGGGCGTTACCGGGCCTGCCACCATAGAGAACTACCTGCGCATGTTTGACGCCCGCTACGCTAGGGTGATGCTGGATTCAATCTCCATGGCGGCGTATACCACGGTGCTGTCCCTATTGATCGGTTACCCCTTTGCTTACTACATGGCCCGTGCCACGCCCCGGTGGCGCAACCTGCTGATGCTGCTGGTGATCGTGCCCTTTTGGACCAACGCCTTGGTGCGGGTGTACGGATGGCGGATATTGCTATTGGCCAACGGCCCCATCAACACGTTTTTGTTGCGGATTGGGCTGATCGATAGGCCCCTGAAGCTGCTGTTTACTTATGGCGCGATGCTACTGGGCATGGTGTACTCCCTGTTGCCGTTTATGATTTTGCCGGTGTACTCCTCGGTAGAAAAGATGGACTGGCAGTGCGAGGCCGCCGCCCGTGATTTAGGCGCAGGCCCCTGGCGCGCTTTTTGGACGGTAACCCTGCCCTTGACTTTGCCGGGGGTGCTGGCCGGTTGCCTGCTGGTATTTGTGCCGTCCATTGGGTTGTTTTTTATCGCCGACTTGCTGGGCGGCTCCCAAGTCATCGTAATCGGCAACCTGATCCGCGATCAGCTCCTAAAGGCCCGGGATTGGCCCTTTGGCGCGGCCCTGTCGGTGGCGCTGCTGGTGGTGACTTGCCTGGTGCTGGTTGGTTACCGGCGCGCCGGCGGCAAAGATCTGGAGGTGTTTTAAATGCGAAAACGTCGCGTTGCCTTTCCTCCAATATATCTTGCAATTGTGCTGGTTCTGATGTATCTGCCCATCCTGATGGTGGTGCTCTATTCCTTTAACGACAGCCGCACGTCGGCTACTTGGGCGGGTTTTACCACCCAGTGGTACGAAAAGTTGTTTCGCAATCAGAGCATGGGCCAGGCTCTGCTCAACAGTATGCAGCTGGCAGGCTGGAGCGTGGCCGCCTCGGCCATCATTGGCACATTGGGCGCGGTGGGCATGTCCAAAGCCCGGTTCCGTGGCAAGGGCGCAGTAGAGACCGCCACCACCCTGCCCATCATGATCCCGGAGATCATATTGGGCATCGCCTACCTGGCCATTTTTACGGCCATTGGCCTGCCCCTGGGGATGCCCGCGCTGGTGATCGCCCACACCACCTTTTGTGTGCCCTATGTGTACATTATCGTCAAAGGCCGGTTGGTGGGGGCCGATCCTGCGTTAGAAGAGGCCGCCCGTGATCTAGGCGCGTCGTCCCTGCGTGTGTTCTTTACCGTTACGTTGCCACTGATCCTGCCCGCGGTGCTCTCGGGCATGTTGTTGTCCCTGGCCATGTCGCTGGACGATCTGGTGATCAGCTTCTTTGTATCCGGCCCCACCTCCACCACCCTGCCCCTTAAGATTTATTCCGGGCTCAAAACCGGCGTTACGCCGGAGATCAACGCCCTGTGCACGTTGATGCTTGGCACTGTATTCCTGCTCGTTGCCTTCTCCCAGCTTATGAGTGCAAAGAGGGTAAAGAGTGAATTTAAAGGAGGAACCCCATGAAAAAGCTACTCTCGATTCTACTGTCTGCCGCCCTGCTAATCGCCCTGGCCGCAACCGTGTGCGCCGAAGAAGAGCCCAAGATGCTCAACGTGTTCACCTGGGATGAGTACATCGATTATGATACCATCCTTGCGCCCTTTTTTGAGGAAACAGGTATTCGCGTGAACTACAGCACCTTTGGCTCCAACGAGGAGATGCTCGCCAAGATGGAAGCCACCGGCGGCGAGGGGTATGACCTGGTCCTGGCCTCGGACTACGTGCTGGACGCCCTGCGCCTCCAAGGCTTGATCCAGCCCCTGGACAAAAGCAAGCTGCCCAACTTTGTGAACATCAAGGATGCTTGCCTAGGCCAGTACTATGATCCCGATAGCGCTTTTGTGGTGCCCTATGTCATCGGCACGCCCTTGATCGTATACGATCCGGTGATGACGGGTTTTGAGATCACCGGCATTGAAGATCTGTGGAACCCGGCGCTGAAAGACAACGTAGTGATCATCGACGATGCCCGCGTGGTGATCGCCCATGTGCTCAAAACCATGGGTCACTCCTTTAACACCGCTGATCCGGACATCCTGGCCCAAGCCGCCGAGAAGCTAAGTGGGCTGCGCCCCAACATCCGGGTATTTGACTATGATACGCCCCATGTGGCCATGGCCTCCGGCGAGACCGCGGCGGGTTTTATGTTTACGCCCCAAGTGGTATGGGCCCGCATGGACCGGCCTGACCTGCAAGTGGTGTATCCCAAAGAGGGCCTAGGCATTGGCATCGACGGCCTGGTGATCTCCGCAAAGGCCCCTCATCCGGGCAATGCGCACCTCCTTTTGGATTTCCTGCTCCGCCCCGAGATTGCCTTAGAAATTGCCGCCGTGCAGCTTTACAGCAACGCAAATGAAGCCGCCGAGTCCATGTTGCCGGAAATTTTCTTGACCGAGCCGTCGCTCAACGTTCCGGCAGAAAGCCTGGCAGACGCGGAGTTTCTCCAATTTTTAGGCGAAGATGAAGCCCTATACCAGGATATTTGGCTTACATTTAAGCAACAATAATAAAAACTCCCATTCCGGTATTGCATTCTATCACAAAGCGTGGTAAAATACCCTTTGCTGACTTAACCGCAAGGAGGTGAATGGTTTGCCGAACATCAAGTCCGCCGTCAAACGCGTGAAGGTGAATGCGAAGAAGAACCTGCGCAACCGCCGGGTGAAATCCGCCACCAAAACCGCTGTCAAAAAGTTCGATGTGGCCCTTAAGAGCGATGTGAAAGCCGCCGCCGCGTTGCTGGCTACCACCTCCGGCGCCGTTGATCGTGCCGCCGCCAAGGGCGTGATCCATAAGAATGCCGCCAACCGCAAAAAAAGGCGCTTGGCCCGTGCGCTTATCAGAGCCAGCGCACAGTAACTTTTTTGCAAGAGCAAATAACGTCTCCCTTTCAGGGGGGCGTTTTTTGTCGGGAAGTAGTATGAAGTCAGGGCGGAAGCATTTGCAATGTAAAAAACGGAAACTGTAGGGGCCGATGCCCTCATCGGCCCGCGGTACCTGATCACATCGCGAGAGTGCGGGGCGATGAGGGCATCGCCCCGTACTAGGAAACGCATGTTTATCCATTTTATCTTGCATTAATGCATGAATATCTAAATGATTTCATCCTGTTATGAAGTGCGTCGATTTGGCAACAAGCCATGCCTATGCTATACTATGTCCATGAAAATCGTATTGGGCTGCATCCGCCGGGCGGATCAGGATTTTGACATGATTGCCGATGGTGATCGCATCGCCGTGGGGGTGTCCGGCGGCAAGGACAGCCTGTTGTTGCTTTACGCCCTGTCTTTATACCGCAAGTTCAGCCACAAAAACTTCATATTGGAGGCCCTTACCCTCAAGATGGGCTTTGAGCCCTTTGATACCGCGCCCGTGGCTGCCCTATGCGAGCAGCTGGAGGTGCCCTATATCACCCGGGACACCGATATCGCCGATATCCTGTTTGTACATCGCAAGGAGACCAACCCTTGCGCCCTCTGTGCCAAGATGCGCAGGGGTGCGCTCAACAACATGGCCAGGGAGCGGGGCAACAACAAGCTGGCCCTGGGCCATCATCGGGAGGACGCGCTGGAAACCCTGATGATGAGCTTGCTTTTTGAAGGAAGGCTGCACACCTTCCATCCGAAAACCTACCTATCCCGCTGTGATATGATGGTGATTCGCCCCATGGTGTACCTGCCGGAAGCCGAGGTGAAGCGTATGGTCAAGGCGCTGGGCTTGCCGGTGATCCACAATCCCTGCCCGGCCAACGGCAACACCAAGCGCCAGGAGATGAAGGAACTGCTGGCTGATTTGAGCAAGACCTACCCGCAGCTCAAAGAGCGTATGCTCCACGCGTTGCAGAACAAGGCGCAGTATGGGTTATGGGATTAGCTCATCCGCAGTTGGCACTTCAAAATGGGAAAGGTACAGCTCCATCATCTCTACGGGGATCAAAAATACACCCTCCGGCGGATTGGCGTTGCGTTCCAGCAGGCGGCGGCGCAGCTCGGCGTGGGGCACATCCATGTAGTGCAGTTTGTACGGTACACCCAGGGCTTGGGCCTTTTGCCTGTAGTTATCGCGATCCTCCCGATGCCAGAAACCAAAGTCCAGCACCACATTGTTGCCCAGCGCCAGCACACGTTCGGCCACCTCCCATAAAAGGGCTTCGACCTTCCGGTGATTGGGCATATGGCATTCCTGCCCCAGGTCGTTTCCAAAGAGCCGCAGATGCCAGGCGTCGGTGGTTAATACCAGGGCGTTTGTTTCGGCGGCGAGCTGGTGGGCCAGTGTGGTTTTACCGCTGCAAGGCAGGCCGCTCATCATGTGCAGTGTAGGCATGCTGTCTCCTTGTCCTATCTGTATTGTTTTATTAGCATAATGTATCGGCAGAGAAAAAACAAGCTAAAACGAAAGCCGATACATCTCCATCCACCCGTTGAGCTGCAAAATCCAAGCCAATAATTGGGGGCCGGCCATCAGCTGCCCGAACCAGGGCTTGCCGTAGTCGGCGTGTTTGCCACACAAGGATTTCACCGTGGGTACGTCCAGCAGCGGGCGGACCGGGGCGGTGGGTTTGGCCAGCAGGTCGCGGACCCGCGCCTGCACCAGGGTTTCGTAGTGCGGATTGTGGGTCTTTGGGAAGGGGCTTTTGCGGCGGTGCAGAATTTCTTGGGGCAGCAGGCCCTTTGCCGCCGCCCGCAGCAGGCCCTTGGGTTCCCCATTGGGCGCTTTGAACGCCCATGGCACATTAAACACATACTCGATCAGCGACCTATCGCAAAAGGGCGTACGAATCTCCAGCCCGGCGGAGGCGCTCATCCGGTCGCTGCGCTCCAGCAGTGTGGCCATAAACCCGTATAGGTTCATGTAGGCGATCTCCCGGCGGCGTGCCTCCGAGGCTGCTTCGCCCGGCAGGTGCGGCACCTGGGCCAGCATCGCTTCGTAGCGTGCCCGCGCGTGATCCTCCAAGCCCAAATCACCTGCCAGCCCCTGGTGCAAAATGCGCATCCGCGCCGAAGGATCGGTATTCCAGGGGAACGTGGGGGCGCTTAGGAATTCCTCTCTGTAAAACCAGGGATAGCCGCCGAATATCTCGTCGGCGCACTCGCCGGAAAGGCTGATCCGTTGCTCCCCTGCCAGGCGCTTGCAGAAGCAGAGCAGAGATGCGTCCACATCGGCCATGCCGGGCAGGTCGCGGGCGTGCATGGCTGGTAACAGCGCGTCGGTCAGTTCTTGGTTGTCGCACAGCAGCACCTGATGATCGGTATCGCAATGGGCGCGCACTTTATCCACATAGGGGGCGTCCTGCTCAGGTTGAAAGCTGGAAGCCTGGAAAAACTCCGCGTTGCCTACATAATCGAAGGAGTAAGTGGCCAGCCGCTCGCGCGTTAACCCCGAGGCCACCGCCGTGATCACGCTAGAATCCAGCCCCCCCGACAGCAGCGCGCAAGCTTCATTATCTGCCGACCATTGCCGTTGGATGGCACGGAGCAACAGCGACCGGGTGTGCTCCACGGTCTCCTCAAACGTGCCGGTGTGTTCCTTGCTTTGCAGATGGTACCAATGGCGCTTCTGAGGGCCTCCCTCGTCGATGCGCAGACAACCGCCGGGTGGAATCTCGTGCACCCCAGTAAATACGCCGTTGCCCGGCGTGCGCCCCGGCCCGATGCTCAGCACCTCCCGCAGGCCGTCGGCTGTGAGCGCCGGTACGCATTGCGGATGAGCAAACAACCCCTTGAGCTCCGAGGCCAGCAGCACCCCGTTTCCATCATCAATCGGTGCATAAAACAGCGGGCGTGAGCCAAAAGCATCCCGGGCGGCAAAGGCGCGGCGTTGTGCTCCATCCCATAAAATAAAGGCAAAACTGCCCTCCAGAAGCTCTGTGCATTTTTCTCCGGTTTCTAGGTAGGCAGCGAGGATTAACTCGGCATTGGTGAGCAGTCCGTCGCACACCACGGCATATGTGTGGCCCTGGTATTGCGTTTGGTATACGGAGCCGGGAAGCTGGGCCAGCCCGGCCTGTTCACTTGTCCAGGCGCCCCATTGGCCGCCACCACGGTGTGCTAGCGCACTTGCCATTTTGTCTATGTGATGGGCGCGCTCCTGTTCGATGACCATTCCGGGGCGCGTGTTGATCCAAGCAACGATGCCGGCCATGCTCCCACTCCTTTATGCAGAAAGTCTGCTGTAGTGTATGTGGGAGAAAGACAGAGTTGACACACCCCAACATGGCGCGGTATAATACAGATGGAAGCGGATGGGCTTTAGTGAGTTGTAGCCCAGAGCTACTTGCGGTTACGGTGGTACTCCGTGGCCGCTTTCCTTATTTCGGAAATTAAACGCGAGATGGCGTTAATCAAACCGATCAGATTTCGCACAAGGCCTCACCTCCTTTCATCCCCATTTATAGGAATAAAACTTGGTAAAGCCCATCCGCCCGCAGCCTTTTGAATGACTGCACAGACAGAATAATACAAAATTCGACAGATGTAAATCCCTTTATTGGTTTTGTGCCCGCCATCCTTAATCATTTTCTCATGTTACCCTTATGCACTCCTCAAGCAAAAGCGCCGCAAACGCGGTATGCTATAGCCACAAATTAAACAACAATCACAAGGAGGGTATCGATATGGCTAAGTACACCGTAGAACAAATCGACTATCTGCGCGAAAAGGCGTCCATCACCTACGAGGAGGCCCTGGAGACCCTAGAGCGCTTTGAGGGCGACCTGGCCCGCTGCTTGGTGGATCTGGAGCGGCGCGGGCGCATCAAGCCGCCCCGCAAGCAAGGGGCCACCGGCTCCCAGTATCGTTTTGAGTACCGCTATGATCAAAACGCAAAGGGATACGACCGCGGGTATGCCCGGCCCCCCCGGGGAAAAGCCTTTGTGCTGGACCATGAGATGGTAAAGCAAGCGCTGTTTTCCCGTATTGTGGTGCGCAAGGGCGATCGGGTGGTGGCCGATCTGCCCGTGGCTTACCTGATCTTTGCGGTGTTTATGGCCCCGCACCTGATGTTTTCTTCCCTGCTGCTGATCTTTTTGCTGGGCTATCGTGTAAAGTGGGAGCGCAAGCCGGAGAAGCCCAATCGGGCCAACGATATCTTTGCTTTTGTGGACAAAACCGCCGAGCACATCCGCCGCACCGCCGACAGCTTTGCCCGTGCGGTAAAGAATGAAGTATGTCCTCCTCCGTATCAGCGGGATCCGGTTGAGGAGCCGCCCCAGCCCGTACAAGAAGAAAGTGATGACAGCCAGCCCAACGAATTCACCGTGGAGTGATTCATTTTGAATACGCACATGCACAAAAGGGATGCCCACCGCATCCCTTTGCGTGTATACTAAGGGTGCGTTTATTTTTTGCGGCGGAAGGGGATGCGTGTGCACAAGATACTGATCATCGAAGACGAAATGAAAATCGCGCGCTTTACCGAGCTTTAGTTGGTGCACGAGAAATACGAGGTGGCCATCGCCGCCGACGGGCGCGAAGGGCTGGAAAAGGCGATGAGCTGGCAGCCAAATCTCATCGTGCTCGACCTGATGCTCCCTGGGTTATCGGGCATCGAAGTATGCCGCCGGGTGCGCATGGAGAGTGAGGTGCCCATCCTGATGCTCACCGCCAAAGACGATGTATCCGACAAGGTGATGGGCCTGGACATGGGCGCCGACGACTACATGACCA
>WQXF01000109.1 GCA_009784985.1 Clostridia bacterium
CCCTTCCACGCCCACCGCAAGGGTGCCCTTTACGGCAAACCTTCTATTCTGCTCGATGGCCTGTTTGCAACGCTCCACGATGACTGCCGGGCTACCGCCGCCCAGGGCAGCTGTGAAACCAAACATCAGGCAAAACGCAAACAAAATGGCAACAGTCTTTTTCATACCCGTTTCCCCCATATTCTATCGATTGGCATTGGAATCGATCATCACAGCTTCGTTGATGTTTTGGCCGATGCCGGAAAACGTGACGGTCAGATCGTTTTGCAGCCAGCTAAACAGCGCGGTCATCAGCGCCATCAGCGCCAAGATCAACACGGTGCAACCCATTACACCCAAAAAATCCATCACGCTGGCCGCCGCGCGCAAGCCCGCCTGAGACCGGGGCGGTTCGTCGTAATCCCTGCGCATTGTGATCACCATCTTTCCTGGCCATTATACATAATCCCATAACTATTGTCAACCGAGAGGCAATCCTGTATAATTTGGTTTGCGGCCCATCATAGCATGTCCAGCCAAAGCTGATCGGGCTCATCGCGGCCGGTAAGCGCCCCCTGATTCTGCATCTGGGGGAAACCCTGCTGGCGCAGCGCCTCATAGGCCACCACCGCCACCGAGTTTGAAAGGTTCAAAGAGCGGGCCCCCGGCAGCATGGGGATGCGTACGCACCGGTCAAACACGCGGCTCAGCAGCGTCTCGGGCAGGCCACGGGTCTCGCAGCCAAACACCAGAAAGTCCTCCGGGCCGTAGCGGGCCTCGGTGTAGGCACGGGGCGCTTTGGTGGTGGCGAAGTGCATACGGCCCTCCGCCCCGGCAAACTCGGCAAAAAAGGCCTCCAACGAGGGATGGACGCGCAGCTCCACCATGGGCCAGTAATCCAGCCCGGCACGGCGCAAGTGGCGGTCTTCAATGCGAAAGCCCATGGGCTCCACTAGGTGCAAGCGCGTGCCGGTGGCGGCGCAAGTGCGGGCGATGTTGCCTGTATTTTGTGGGATTTCGGGTTCTACTAGCACGATGTGCATGTTGGTTGCTCCTTTCGGCCTGTGCGATACAAGTATTATAACGCATCACATCACTGAAAGCAAAATAGGAGGCTCTTATCATGCATAACAACACCAACTCCCCCCTCCGCAATCACGGCAACCCCGCATTCTGGATCATAGGCCTGGTGTTCACCCTGATCGGCGCTCCCTTTTTGGGCGTAGGCCTGTTTATATGGCAAACCCAGGCCGGAAACATGCACCGGGACGACCACCTGGCCCTCTCCATCACCTTTTGTGTGATAGGCGTTATCTTTTTGTGCGTCGGTTTAGGATTTCTCCTGGGCCATTTTGCTAAGCGCAAGCATATCCGCACCCTCATGCGCGAAGGCGCTTGCTACGACGCCGAGGTGGTGAACGCCTACTTCAGCAACGTGCGGGTCAATTACCAGCCCGGCGTGATCTTGGAGTGCAAGTACGTGGATACCCAGGGGGCCACCCGGCTGGTGAAGAGCGGCTCCCTTTGGCGGGTGGGGTTGCTCCGCAGGCCCGAAGACTACCGCGTGCGGGTGTGGGTGGATCACTACAACCCAAAGAAATACTTTGTGGAAGTGCTGGACGATGCCATCACCGGCTCGGTGGATTATGATGATCGATAATCCGTTGACCCCGGCCCGCCGGTCAAGAGCGTTTGGTATCACTGCCCTGGCGCTGGTGAATGTGCTGTGGGGGTTGTCTTTTATCGCATCAAAGTATGCCCTTACCGCCGGTTTCCCGCCCATGACGTTGGCTACGGTACGTTATCTGTTTGCGGCCACAATCCTCACCCCCGTGGCGTTGGCACGGGAGAAATCCTTGCGAATCCATAAGCGCGACCTGCCCCTGGCCCTGCTGGCGGCGGTGCTGGGCATTACCATGTACTACTTTTTTGAATACACCGGCATGACGTACACCTCGGCCTCTTCCGCCGCGCTGATCCTGGCAGGGGTTCCGGTGCTGTCGCTGCTGTATGGCATCGCGTTCCAGCGGGCAAGGGCGGGCGCGGCCCAGTGGATCAGCCTGGCGTTATCGTTGCTGGGTGTATTTGCGGTCATCCGTTTTGGTGCAGAGGGCGAGTTCGGGGGCAGCCTAAAAGGCAATTTGCTGATACTGGGCTGCTGCGTATGCTGGGTGCTGTACATCCAGTGCAATTCGGGGCTGCGCGGCAAGTACACCGGCCTGCGCCTCACCAGCTGGCAGGCCCTGTGCGCGCTGATCACATTGATTCCATTCGCCCTGGCCGAAAGCCCGCGCTGGCAGCCGGTGGACGCCTTGGCCTGGGCCTGCGCCCTGGGTTTGGCGGCGTTTTGTTCGGCGCTATGCTATTTTTTGTACACCGAGGCCTTGAGCGTATTGGATCCCTTCACCGTGTCGCTATTTGTAAACATCAACCCCATCGCGGCTGTGCTGGGGGGTATGTTGCTGCTGGGCGAACGACTGGCCCCGTTGCAGCTGGCCGGCGGCGGGCTGATATTGTTTAGTTTAATGCTGAATAACAAACGTAAAAACGGAAAGTGATGGAAAAAATGGAGCATATACTGGCCTATTTAATGGAACATTTTCAGCTGATCTCCCTTTCCCTGGTTGCCGTTGTTTTGATTCTGTTGTTTGTAATGCTGTTTCGGCAGGGTTCTGCTGGCAGAAAAGCCATGGGTCACGAAGCCGAAGGGGTCAAAAGGGCCTTGCGGGATGAAACCGAAAGCCTGCGGGCCGCGCTGAGCAGAGAAGTGGGCCAATTTCGGGGCGAAATGAACGAAAGTTTTGATCGAGTTCGCGCAAGCGTGGATAACAAGCTCAGGGATATTGAAGAGAGCAACAGCAAAAAACTAGATGAGATGCGCAAGGTCGTAGATGAAAAGCTGCAAGAAACCTTAAGCAAACGGCTGGACGATTCCTTTAAAACCGTAAGCGAACGGTTGGAGAAGGTGCATCAGGGCCTTGGCGAGATGCAAGGACTGGCCCAAAATGTAGGCGACTTAAAAAAGGCCCTGATCAATGTCAAAACCCGTGGCAGCTACGGCGAAATCCAATTGGAGCGCCTGTTGATGGATGTATTTGCCGACAGCCAGTACGAAAAAAACTTCCCCATCTTGGGCGGCAGCGACCGGGTGGAGTTTGCGCTGAAACTGCCCGGCAAAGATTACGAAGGGCCGGTGTACCTGCCCATCGACTCCAAGTTCCCCATCGAGGACTATGAGCGCCTGCAAAGCGCCTATGAGCTGGGGGATCGGGAAGGCATTCAAGAGGCCCAAAAAGGCATCGAGAGTTCCATCAAAAAATCGGCCAAAGAGATACGGGAAAAATATATCGGGCCACCCAGAACCACGGATTTTGGCCTGTTGTTCCTGCCCATCGAAGGGTTGTACGCCGAGGTATTGCGCATCCCTGGCCTAGTAGAAACCGTACAATCCCAGTATCATATCAACGTGGCTGGACCCACGACTTTGTTGGCGTTGCTCAACGCGCTGCAAATGGGTTTTAACACATTGGCCATTGAAAAACGCTCCAGCGAAGTATGGACGATTCTGAGCGCCGTCAAAAAAGAGTTTGCGGCCTTTGGCGGGGTGCTGGCCAAGACCCAGGAGCGCATCCAGCAGGCAGGCGACGAAATGGATAAATTGGTGGGCGTGCGCACCCGGCAGATCATGCGCAGGCTCAAAAATGTGGAATCCTTGCCCGATGCGGAAGCTACGGCCTTATTAGGTATGGAAGAAGAGGCAGAAGAAGCCGACGAATCGCAAGATTGACAATCCCACCCATGGCGATGTATCATACAGGCAAGCATTTCATAGATTATAAATGAATAGGAGGCAAAAGCGATGGACAACAAGCCGGTCAATCTATCCCGAAAAGTAGCGGTGGTGGGCGCCACCGGCATGGTGGGCCAGCGCTTTGTGTCGCTGCTGGCAAACCACCCCTGGTTTCAGATCACGGCCCTGGCGGCCTCGCCCCGCTCCGCGGGCAAACCCTATGCCGAAGCGGTGGGCAGCCGCTGGGCCTTTGACTGGCCCATCCCCGAAAAAATCGTGGGCATGCCGGTGGTGGACGCATCTGAAATCGATCAGGTGGCCCAACAGGCCGACTTTGTGTTCTGCGCCGTAGACATGCCCAAAGAGGATACCCGTAAATTGGAAGACGCCTACGCCCGCCGCGAAACCCCGGTGATCTCCAACAACTCGGCCCACCGCATGACCGCCGACGTACCCATGGTGATCCCCGAGATCAACCCCGAGCATGCCGAAGTGATCGAGGCCCAGCGGTTGCGGCTGGGCACACGTACCGGCTTTGTGGCCGTCAAACCAAATTGCTCCATCCAATCCTACGTGCCGCCGCTCCACGCGTTGCGGGTTTTCCGGCCCCTGCGTATGGCCGTAAGCACCTATCAGTCCATCTCCGGTGCGGGCAAAACCTTTGCCACCTGGCCCGAGATGGTGGACAACGTAATCCCCTACATCGGCGGCGAGGAAGAAAAAAGCGAGCGGGAGCCGCTGAAAATCTGGGGTAAGGTACGGGATGGGCAGATTGAGCTGGCCAGCGAGCCGGTGATCAGCGCCCATTGTGTGCGGGTGGCGGTGGCCGACGGCCACATGGCCACGGTAAGCGTAGCCTTTGCCCAAAAGCCAAGTCCCGAGCAAATACTCGAAGCCTGGCGCAACTATACGGCGCTGCCCCAGCAACTGAGCCTGCCCAGCGCGCCCAAATCATTCCTGCACTATTTTGACGAACCCAACCGCCCCCAAACCCGCCTGGATCGCGATTTGGAGCAGGGTATGGCCATCGCCCTGGGGCGGCTTCGCGAGGACCGGCTATTCGACTATCGGTTCGTGGGGTTATCCCACAATACGCTGCGCGGCGCGGCGGGCGGCGGCGTGCTGATCGCCGAGCTGCTTTGCGCCCAGGGGTATGTTCCACGGAAGTAGAGGGATTAGGGATTAGAAAGGAACGGCCATCCCCCCTAACCCCTAACCCCTAATCCCTAAACGAAAAGGAGAATCATCAAATATGAAAACAAAGCTCACAGTATTCACCGGCTGCGGCACCGCGCTGGTCACCCCCTTTACCGAGGATGGACTGAACCTGCCTGCCTTTGGCCGCCTGATCGATTGGCAGATTGACAACGGCGTGGATGCGCTGATCGTGTGCGGCACCACCGGCGAACCCGCCACCATGACAGCCCAGGAGCGCGATGAGGCCATCGGCTTTGCGGTGGAACGGGTTCACGGGCGGGTTCCCGTGGTTGCGGGGGTGGGCGGCAATGATACGCGGGATGTGATCGCCGCCGGCGGGCGCGCCCAAGCCCTAGGCGCCGACGCGCTGCTGGCGGTGACTCCCTATTACAACAAAACCACCCAGGCCGGGCTGGTGGCCCACTTCACGGCCCTGGCCGACGCCACGGCGCTGCCGGTGATCCTGTACAACGTGCCCGCACGCACCGGCCTAAATATGACCCCGGCTACATTGGATATACTGGCCGATCACCCGCGCATTGCCGCTATAAAAGAAGCCAGCGGCGACATCCAGCAGATCACCGAAATCTTCCGGGTGTGCCACGACCGCATCGCCGTGTATTCGGGCAATGACGACCATATCGTGCCCTACTTGGGCCTGGGCGGCGAGGGCGTGATCTCGGTGGTGTCGAATATATGCCCCCGGGAAACCCATGACCTGGTGGCCCAATTCCACGCAGGGAATCTGGAAGCATCCCGCCAACTGCAGTACAAGCTCAACCCGCTGGTAGAAGCGCTGTTCTGCGAGGTGAGCCCCATCCCGACCAAAACGGCGCTTAACCTGATGGGCATGCAGGCCGGACCCCTGCGTTTGCCGCTGGTGCCCATGGGGGCCGATAACCGGCAGAAGTTGGAGTTGGCAATGCAGGCGTTGGGGTTGTTGCCGTAGGGGCGGGCGGCCACATGGGGCCGTCCCTACATTCCAAAATATCGGACAAGCTCTAAATAACAAAGGAATGGCGATAGCGTATGACACGTATGTTAATCAGCGGCGCGTTGGGCCAAATGGGCCGGGCGCTAACGGAATTGGCCGCCGACCAGGCCAGTATGGAGGTCGCCGCCGGTGTGGATGCCCAGGCGGGCACACGGGACACGCCCTTCCCTTGCTTCCCCACCTTTGGCATCTTAAATGCGGCACGCATCCCGCAAATCGATGTATGCGTGGATTTTTCGCACCCGAGCACCCTATCCTCGCTGCTGGGTTACGCCCTGCGGCACAAGCTGCCCCTGGTGCTGGCCACCACCGGCTATATCGACGGGGATCAACATCGGATCGCCGATGCCTCAGCCTCTATCCCCATCTTTCAATCGGCCAACATGGCCTACGGTGTCAGCGTGATGTGCCAGATGGCTGCCAGCGCGGTATCGGCGCTGGGCAACGCATTTGATGTGGAGATATTGGAGCGGCACCACAACCGCAAGATCGATGCGCCCAGCGGCACCGCGCTGATGCTGGCCGATGCGGTGCGGGCGGCCTATCCTACCCCCAAGGAACTGGTGTATGATCGCCATGGGGCAAGCCGGGCCCGCTCTCCTAACGAAATCGGCATGGCCGTGATCCGGGGCGGCACCATGGCCGGTTCCCACGAGGTGGGCTTTTATGGCGACGACGAAATCATATTGCTCCAGCACATCGCCCAATCCCGCCGGCTGTTTGCGTCGGGCGCGTTGCGCGCCGCACGTTACATCGTGGGCAAACCGCCGGGCCTGTACAACATGCAGCAGCTATTGCTGGAGAACTCCCTGGTCACCCATCTTTCCGCCACCCGGGACATCGCCATCCTTACCATACGCGGCGTGGAGGCCAGCCCACCGGCCATGGCGCGGCTGTTCGGGGCCATACGGAGCATCAACATCGACATGCTCAGCCAGAGCGCACCCAACGGAGGGCGGGCGGACGTGGCCTTTTCATTGCCCCAAGCCGGGCTGGCCCAAGCCATGGCGGCCATCACCGGGCTGGGGCTCACCGCACGCCACCGCGCCAACATGGTAAAGCTCATGTTGGAAGGGGCGGGCATAGCCCACGCTGGTGGCGTAGCGTTTAAGATATTCGATTGCCTTGCTAGCGCCGGGGTCACCGCCCATCTGATCACCACCAGCGAAACCAAGGTTTCCCTCTGCATCGACCCCAACCAGGAGGCGGTCGCCCTGTCGGCGCTACGAAAGATGTTTAACCTTTAGGGGGGTAAAATCAATGAACAAGTTTTTGAATATGGTGATACGCAAAACCTCATGGAAAACGGCTTCTTTGTTTACCGTATTGTTTATTGTTTTGTTTGTATTGATCAACTATAGCGGCATAGGCGTCAGTGGTTTGTTGAGGATCACCGGCGGCGCCAACATCCTTGATTTTGAATTGGGGTATACCCAAGAAAAAGCATACGATATGCTCACTGCGTTAGGGACAGAGGGAAGGGCGTTTTATCTAACCAAAATTATGCCGCTGGATTTCCCTTTTCCCCTGGCTTATATGCTTTTTTACGTAGGATGGATCGCCTTGCTTCTCCAACAAGCCGCGACAAAAGCGTGGTGCAAACATCTTCTTTTTGTGCCGGTTCTGGCCATGGTGTTTGACTGGATAGAGAATATCGGCATCATCACAATGCTTCGTCACTATCCAAATTTGCCTTCGTGGGCGGTGGTTACGGCAAGTACATTTGGCCTGCTAAAGATGGCTTTTGTAGGCGGGAGCCTTGCTGTTATGCTTGCACTTTTTGTTTTTCGTTTACGCACTGTACCAAAGGCATAACATACTCCTTTGAAGAAATATCGTAGGATGCTGTAATCGCTTGTGCAAAAGCACTTTCATCTTTGCTTTTCTCTTTCTTTTTGCTCATAAACTTTGCCACCATTTTCATGAGTGTTCTATCTAGAAAGCCCATTTTTCCGTAATCCAGGCCGCTTTGCATATAAAAATGCGGGATGGACTGGCGTTCGGTTTCGCTCAAATTGCCGCTCCATATGCCGTCAATCACGTCGGTTGCGGCGGCCGGTGTGGCGCCGGTGGCAAATACAATCAGGTTTTGCGCGCGTACTTTTACTTTGTCCAGGTATTGGACTTTCCCGGCGAACACACGGCTGCCGAAAATGACCATATCGCCTGTTTTTATGTCTGTTTTTTCGAATTCCTTGTATGGTTTTACGTCGCAGCCTAGCTCTTGCGCGATCCAATCCGCATACCTTTTTGTAAAACCGGATTTGCTGTGAACGAATAGCATGATTTTCCCCATTCTGTATACCCTTCCTTTCAATTAGTTCGGTAAAATAATCCTAAACGTACTGCCCACGCCCTTTTGCGACGTAACCCGTATCTTGCCGTTGTGGGAACTCACAATGATGCGCGCGATGGCCAGGCCTAGCCCGTGGCCGTTGGTTTTGCCGGAGCGGGCGGCATCGGCCCGATAGAACCGGTCGAATACATTGGGCAGGTCGGCGCTGGCGATGCCCTGGCCATTGTCACTCACCGCGATAGTCACCGTGCCCGGTGTGCGCTCGCAGGCAATGCGGATCACTCCGCCGGGGGGCGTGTACTTCACCGCGTTGTCAATAAACACACGCACCGCCTGCTTGATGGCATTGCGATCGGCATACAAAATGCCGGAACTCAGTTCGCCGGTCTCCACGCTATGATTGGCGGTGATCATCTCGGTTTCGCGCACGGTCTCTTCCACCAGCTCCCGCAGCTCAAAGTGCTCCAAATTCAGCTTAAACGTCTGTTTGTCGTGACGGGCTAAGAACAGCAGCTTTTCCACCAAGTCCTTCATGTTGCCGGTTTCGTTTACGATGGCGGAAATGGCTTCGTCCCGCACCTTTGGGTCATCCTTGGCCCATCGCTCCAGCAGGTTGCCATACCCCTGGATCACGGCGATGGGGGTACGCAGCTCGTGGGAGGCATCCGAAACAAACTGTTTCTGCCCATTGTATGCAGCCTCGATACGGTCCAGCATGGCGTTAAACACCGTAGCCAAATCTTTAAGCTCGTTCTTGGCCCCGGCCACATTCAGGCGCAGGCTTAGCTCGTTTTCGGAGAGCATCTGGGCGTGGGCCGTGATATCGGCGATGGGCTGCAAAAGGCGCCGGTTGTGCCGCCTGCCCCCCACCAAAAAACCAAAGGCCCGCAAGATATCAAACACAAACAACCCCAGCATCAGCTGGCCAAATAAGATACACAGGCCGGTAAGGTCGTGTATGGTGCGGACACGGTACAGCTCCCCGGCGTGGATCACCGTCTCCTCCAGCGTAAGGATGGGCCGCCATCCCTCAAACGTAAAACCCCGGACCGGCCCCAAGTATCTGAATACATTGTTGTCCAGCCAATCGTCGGATTCCGGCGCGGGGCCAGGCAACCACTCGGCCCGGACACTATCCTGATGTAGAAAAAAATCAGGCGCCCCGTGCACAATCTCCGCATTGCGGGCCAACAGCATAGGCGCCTGCCACACGCAAAAGGCGGCGAACAGCCAAACCAGATTTCCCACGTACATCCGAAGCAGCAACCGGGCATAATTGGCCGATATGCGCAGGCTCAGCGAAAAACGGAGATTGCTGAACAAACGCAGCAAAAAGTGATGTATGGCGTGGCTGGTGCGGTTGATCCAACCTTCCACATATTCGGCATGCATGGGCGGAGTTGGACGCCACTGGGCTTGTTTGCGCTTTTGCTTTTTGCTCAGCGGTTTTTCCCTTCCCTTTTCTCTGCCCTTTTTTTGCTTGGTCTGCCGCTCCTTTTGGGCGGCCTTAGCCTTTTCTTTCATCTTTGATCATATACCCCACGCCGCGCACCGTGTGTACGTACTTTACGCCCACCCGCTCATCTACCTTGGTGCGCAGGTACCGCACGTATACGTCCACAATATTGGTGTCGCCGGCGTAGGCGTACCCCCATACCTTGTCCAGCAATGTGTCACGGGTCACCACCTCGCCCACATGGGCCATCAGGTAGGCCAGCAGGTCGAATTCCTTCTTGGTCAGGGCAATCTCTTCGTCGCGATGGGTCACGGTGTACGCGCG
>WQXF01000110.1 GCA_009784985.1 Clostridia bacterium
AAGGGGGCCGGAGCGCCGTCGCGCCAGTGGCGCGATGAGACGGCGCGGAAGGCCAATGAGCCACAGAGCGCCACAGCGCGACAATGGCGAATTGAGGAGAGGGCCACCGCAGTGGCGGGGGGATTCAAAAGCGGCGATATGCAAAATCAATGAATTGGAGAAAATTATTTTTAAATGCTTTTGCCCTGAGAAAAAGCGCACAAAACTTGACGCGCTCACATAAAACACGTATAATCGTTCTATTGTTAAATGCGAAATGAAGCTGTGAAAGGAGGAGGGACATGCCCCTTCACCGTCCACTCCTTTTTGCGGTTTCTTTTTTTGTGATCTTTGTGCTGGGGCTGCTGATCGGCGGCGACCGCCTTTGGACAACGGATCAAGACCAGATAGACCCAACGGTTTGCGCCACAGAAAAAGCCGAGGCGCGCCTGCCCGATTTCTTTGCCTTTTTTTGCGATCCCATACGTTCACAGAACGACCGGACGGCGTCCCTGCGTGATGACGCGCGGCAAAGCGCCGGGCAAGTGCGGGAACCCGTGGCCCACAGGCCCATCGAGGCGCGCCTGGCCGATGTTTGGCCAGCACGGGATGCCAACGGCAATGTATTGCAGCAAAGCCGCTATATGCAAGCGGTGTATTTTGCCTTTGCCCTAGGCGACGTAAGTGGGTAGCGCCGCGTTAGGCTTAAGCTAAAGGTAAAATAGGGGAGGAAGGATCAATATGGCAAGAAGAAACAATATGCGCGGCGCGTCCAATGTCCGCCGTCGTAGTGCGATTACGCTGTGTGTGGTACTGCTGCTGGTAGCAGCCACGGTGTTTGTAGCGTTTAACGGGTTTGGCCAGGGATTTATGGTGCGCTACATGAAGCCCTGGAGTGAGGCGATCAGTTTGGGCCTGGATCTGCGCGGTGGCGTATACACCGTGTACCGCGCACCCAGAACCGCCGAAAACTCTGATGAGTACGATGTGTTGCTTACCAGCACCCTTCGTGTGATGCAAGACCGTCTGACCACCAAAGGCTTTACCGAGGCCACGGTTACCAAGCAGGGCGACGACCGCATCCGCATTGAGATACCCGATGTGCAGGATCCCAACGAGATTTTGGAAATCATCGGCACGCCGGCCCATCTGGAGTTTAAGGATGAGGCGGGCAACGTGCTGATGGAGGGCAAGGATGTGCGGGTTGCCGCACCATTCTACCAGGGCGGCAACTGGGTGGTGTCTTTTGGGCTCACGCCTGAAGGCGCCGAACTGTTTGCCGAAGCCACCAGGGCCAACCTGTATCGTACGATTTCCATTGAGCTGGATGGCCAGGTAATTTCCAAACCCACTGTCAACGCGGTGATCACAGGCGGCTCCGGGCTCATCGAAAGTAGCAGTATGACCTACGAAGAAGCCAGCAACTTGGCGCTGCTCATCCAGTCCGGTGCGCTGCCGTTGCAGATCGAGCAGCTGGAGATGTCGGCCATCTCCGCCACCTTGGGCGTGGAGGCCTTGGATCGTGCGTTGCTGGCCGGTATGATCGGCGGCATACTGATTATGCTGTTTATGCTGTGGCGTTATCGCCTGCCCGGTTTGGTGGCGAATTTGGCGCTGGTGATCTATGTGCTGCTGGTGGTATTCCTGCTGGCGGTGTTTGGGGCGCAGCTCACCCTGCCCGGTGTGGCCGGCATTGTGTTGGGCATCGGCATGGCGGTGGACGCCAACGTGCTGATATTCGAGCGCTTCCGTGAGGAGTACAAGGGCGGCCGTTCATTGCGGGTATCGGTGAAGATGGGCTTTAACCGGGCCATGAAGGCCATTATCGACGCAAGCATCACCACCATCATCGCGGCGTTGGTGTTGTATCAGTTTGGTACGGGCTCCATCCAGGGTTTTGCCCTTGCGCTGCTGATCAGCATTGGGTCTTCCATGATCACTGCGGTGGTGATTTCCCGTGCGTTGCTGAACCTGGTTGTGGATTTGGGCATCAGGAATTCTAAGTATTACGTGGGTTAGGAGGGAAGACGATGAATTTAACTTTTGTATCCAAAAACCATGCCAAAACATGCGCCATCGTGTCGGCTTCCATCGTCGTCCTTGCGCTGCTGCTGGCGGTTTTTGGGATTGGCTTAAACCTGGGCATTGACTTTACCGGCGGCATTTTGCTGCATTACGAAATGAACGAACCCTTCTCTACCGATGTGGTGCGCGACGCCCTGGCAGAGCTGGGGATCAATGGTCCGCAGATCGCCATGGCCGGGCCGGAGCGTACCGAGTTGCAAACACGCTTTCAAGACGTGGAGAACCCCGATGGCATACGCGCTGCCCTGGAAGAAAAACTGCGCGAAACCTATCCCCAGATTGCCTTTGTTTCCATCGGGCGTGTAGGCGCCGTGGCTGGTAACGATTTGGTTCGCAGCGCCGCGCTGAGTGTGGCTGTGGCCTGGCTGCTGATATTGATCTACATCGCCATCCGTTTTGATCTGTACTCCGGCCTATCAGTGGTATTCGGCATCCTGCACGATGTGGGCATTGTGCTGGCCTTTATGGTGTTCCTGCGCGGTTTTGTGCAGATCAACTCCACGTTTATTGCGGCGCTGCTCACGATTGTTGGGTATTCGATCAACAACGCCATCGTGATTTTCGACCGCATCCGCGAAAACAACGGCAAGAACAGCTTGGCTCACCTGAACCGGGAACAGATCGTATCCCACTCGGTGCAGGAATCCCTCACCCGTACCATCAATACCACCCTCACCACCTTGGTTGCCGTGGTGATGCTGTACATCCTGGGCGTGGATTCCATCCGGGAGTTTACGCTGCCGCTGATCATCGGCATGCTGTCGGATGTATACTGCTCCAACAAGATCACGGGTTATGTGTGGGTGTTCCTGCTCAACAAGCGTGATCAGGCGCGTTTGAGGGCGAAGAAGGCCTAAAAGGCATTTTATGTTGGGTGGGGGTCTTTCTGAGGAAGGGCTCCCACCTTTACGAATTATATGGAGGAAAATATGCTCCGTTTTGTACAAAAGGAAATGGGGGAAGCGCCGCCAGAATTGCTGGAGATGGGGCTTACCCCTCGTCTGGCGCAGATGCTGGCCGCCCGGGGCGTGGATACCCCAGAGGCCGCCAATGCCTTTCTTTCCCCTGCCTTGACCGACCTGCACGACCCATTTTTGATGCAGGATATGGATACTGCCGTGGCCTGTGTGGAAGAGGCTCTTGATAGGGGACAACGCATCGCCATATTCGGCGATTATGATGTAGACGGTGTGGCCGCCACCGCCATATTGCTTACTTATCTGCGCAAGCGCGGGGGTAAAGTGAGCTTTTATATCCCCGCGCGCCATGGCGAGGGATACGGCTTGAGTTTGGCCGCCGTAGAGCGCATTGCCCAAGAGGCCGACCTGATGATCACCGTGGACTGCGGCATCACCTCGGCCAAAGAAGTTGCGCGGGCCATGGAGTTGGGCATGCGGGTGATCGTAACCGATCACCATCAAATGGGCGAGATACCCGTTGATTGCGAAGCGGTGCTTAGCCCATTGATAGGCGGATACCCCTATCCCAAGCTGTGCGGCGCCGGCGTAGCCCTAAAGTTGGTACAAGCGATGGGTGGGTTGGAAGCCATAGGCCCGCTGCTGGATTTGGCGGCCCTGGCCACGGTAAGCGATTTGGTGCCCCTTACCGGGGAAAACCGGGTGCTGGTAAGCGAGGGATTGATTGCGCTGCGGCGTGCCGAGCGGCCCGGCATACGCGCCTTGATGGAAGTGGCGGGCGTCAAAGCTAACGAGCTTACCGCCGGGCAGGTGGGGTATCAGCTTGCGCCCCGCATCAATGCCGGAGGGCGTTTGCACGATGCGGCCCGTGGGGTGGAACTGCTTATCACGCGGGATGCAAATAACGCGGCCCGCATCGCCAAGGAGCTGGACGCAGAGAACAAGGAGCGCCAGCTTGTAGAGCAGCATATGTTAGAGGAAGCCGAAGCCCTGCTCCCCCAAGAGATCGACTTTTTGCGCGACCGGGTGATCGTGCTATGCAAAGAAGGCTGGAATCCGGGAGTCATTGGCCTGGTTGCCTCCCGCCTGGTGGAACGCTATCATTGGCCGGTGATCCTGCTGGCCCGTGAGGGCGACCTGTGCGTAGGTTCGGCCCGGTCCATCCCCGGCATCAACATCCATGCTGCCCTTTGGGGTTGCCGCGACCTATTTTTGCGCTTTGGCGGCCATGCCCAGGCGGCGGGGCTCACGATGCAAGTAGGCTCCATTGAGGCGTTGCGTGCCCATCTAAACGCCGCCGTTGCCGCCCAGGCTTTGCCCGATACCTTTGTGCCCACCGAATACTATGATTTTGAGCTGTCCCTGGCCGAGGTAGGGGAGGCGTTAATTGCCGACCTGAGCCGTTTGCAGCCCACCGGCATCGGCAACCCCGCACCGGTTTTTTGCGTGCGGGGAGCTGCGCCCATGGAAGCGCGGGCTGTGGGCAGAGAAGGAGCCCATCTTAAGCTTTACCTGACCCAAGAGGGCGAAGTGCGGGAGAGCATCGCATTCCGTATGGGGCCTATGGCCGGTGAATTACCGGAGCGGATGGATGCGCTGTTTGCCGCAAGCATCAACGTATGGCAAGATCGGCGCACCGTACAGTGCGAGATTCGCCGTCTGCTGCCCAACGCCGCTCCCAGAGCTTTCCTGGATAACTGTGCACGCCAAGAAATTGGTTTTTTACGTGCAATTTGCGCGCAAATCCTATATAATTGCAATACCGATGCGCCGTATGTACACATGCTAAACACCGACGCATTGGATCAGGCGATTCGCTCTGCAGTAGAAGCCGACGCCCAGGGCACACTGTTGGTGGCCCATACCCTGTCCGGCCTGCGCAAGTGGATGGTGCGCCTGGCGCTGATGCGGGCCGGATTCCAGTATCATTTGGGGTTGCCAAAGGATCCCCGCGGGTTTAACGCGTTGTGCGCGGCCCCGGCCTTTGTGGACGTTACAACCCCCGTGCAGTACGCTCGGATTGTGTTGCTGGACGGGGCTGTCAACGAGGGAGAGTTGGCAGCCTGGCGTGGATTGTATCCGCAAGCGGAGATTTTATGTGATTCCAGTGCAAAATCGCCGATTTCAGCGGCTCTGGCTCCCCATGTGCCCGATGATGAGTTAATGCGCAGGGTGTACAAGGCGCTGCGGAGCGGCCCGGCCAGCCTGACCGTTTTGGCCCAAGAGGCGGGATGCACGGAACCGGCGGCCTGCGTGGCCCTTTGCGTACTGCAAGAGCTGGGGCTGGCCGAGTGGAATTTGGCGCCCTGGCGAGCCGTGTTGCCACCGCCGCAAAAGAGCAATTTAGAGGATAGTGTGTTGTTGCAGGTGTTGCGGGAAATGGCGGGGTAACGGAATCCTCCCGCCACTGTGGTGGCCCTCCCCCCTTGTTAAAGGGAGGGGGACCGCGTGAGCGGTGGAGGGATTCCGTCTCTGCCGAATGCTTATTTCATAAATGCAAGGAGGGGAGCCCTATCAAACACGAAGAAATAATCTTGAGCGTGGAGAAGCTCCTCGCCAAAGTCGCAAAATTTCATCCCCAGGAAGACCTAGATTTGGTCACCAGGGCCTATGGCTTTGCGCAGCAGGCCCACGAAGGGCAATGCCGCAAGTCCGGAGAGCCATTTTTTATCCACCCCAGCGTGGTGGCCGGGATACTGGCCGACCTGATGTTGGACGGCGCGGCCATCGCCGCTGCCCTTCTCCACGACACCGTGGAGGATTGTGAAGAAGTTACCCCCCATGTGATCGAAAAACAATTCGGCCCGGAAGTGGCGCAGTTGGTAGACGGCGTTACCAAGCTGGGCCGGTTGGAATTCACTTCCCGGGAGGAGCAGCAGGCCGAATCCCTGCGCAAAATGATACTGGCCATGGCCAAGGACATCCGGGTAGTGCTCATCAAGCTGGCCGACCGGCTGCACAATATGCGCACGCTCAAGCATCAATCCCCGGAGCGCCAATTGGCCATCGCCACCGAAACCCTGGACATCTACGCGCCCCTGGCCCATCGCCTGGGCGTGTATAGGATCAAGCAGGAGCTGGAAGACCTGAGCCTGCGCTTTTTGGATGCCGAGGGATACCGGGATTTGGTGGAAAAGGTGGGCATGCGCCGGGCGGAGCGGGAGGAATCCATGCGCCTGGTGATCCGGCAGTTGGGCGAGAAGCTCCAGGAGCTAAGCATCCGTTTCGATATCGACGGCCGCCCCAAACACTTTTACAGCATCTACAAAAAGATGGTGGTGCAAAACAAGAACTTTGATCAGATATTTGATTTGATTGCTATCCGGGTAGTGGTCGATACCATCCCTGACTGCTATGCGGCCCTGGGCATCGTGCACACACTGTGGAAGCAGGTGCCCAATCGTTTTAAAGACTACATCTCTACCCCCAAGTCCAACATGTATCAATCCCTGCACACCACGGTGGTGGGGCAAAATGGGGTGCCCTTTGAGGTGCAGATTCGCACCGTGGAAATGCATCGTATGGCCGAGTACGGCATTGCTGCCCATTGGCGGTACAAAGAGGGAAAGCAAGGTGTAGACGAGCTGGATCAAAAGCTGTACTGGCTGCGCCAAGTGCTGGATTTGGACAATGAAATTCGTGATTCGAAGGAGTTTATCGACTCGCTGAAGGTGGATTTATTCAGCGAGGAGGTGTTTGTGTTTACCCCCAAGGGCGATGTGATCAACATGCCCAGGGGTGCTACGCCCATCGACTTTGCTTACCGCATCCACAGCCAAGTGGGCAACAAGTGCGTAGGCGCCAAGATCAATGGCCGCATGGCTCCCATCGACACCGAACTCAACACCGGCGATTTTGTGGAGGTGCTCACCCAAAACAACGCCAAGGGACCAAGCTTGGATTGGCTCAAGATCGCCAAAACCACCCAGGCCAAATCCAAGATACGCGCCTTTTTTAAGCGGGAGCTCAAAGAAGAAAATATTTCAAAGGGCCGCTCGATGCTGGAGCACGAAGCCAAACGTATCCCGGTCAACCTACCGTCGCTGCTCAAAAACGAGTATGTGGAGCCGCTGCTGCGCAAGTATACGTTAGAAGACCTGGATGGCCTGTACGCCGCGGTGGGGTTTGGCATGCTGGCCTCCAGCCATGTGGTGGCCCGGTTGATGCAAGAGCAGCGCCGCCACGAAAAACCCGAACCGCCCCACCTACCCGAGCCGGAGACCGCCGTGGATGCCAGGCCCAAGCCTCCATCCGCCCACAGCACCCAAGGCATCTTTGTGCTTGGGGAGCCGGGCATGCTGGTGCGGTTTGCCAAGTGCTGCAGCCCGTTGCCCGGCGACGACATCACCGGCTTTATCACCCGTGGCCGCGGCGTTACCGTACACAAGGCCGATTGCATCAATATCGTTTCTGAGCAGGATGTGGCGCGGCTGGTGGAAGTGTCGTGGGATACGGACGCCAAGTCCTCCTATAGCGGCACCATTCAAATAATGGCTTATGATCGAGTTGGGCTGCTGGCCGACTTGATGCTGGCTCTCACCAGCTTAAAGGTGACCCTTTCCGCGGCCAGCGCCAAGTCCAACAAAAATCAAACCTGCTCCATCTCCTTTACGTTGGAGGTAGAGACCCGGTCGGAGCTGGACCGCATCATCAGGCAACTGGCCAAGCGAGCGGATGTGATCGATATTTTTCGGGTGAGCGCATGAGTTTACACAGATACATCGCAAAGCAATTGGGGAACCCAACGGGATTTGGCGGCAAGCTGGTTGCATCTGTAATGACCCGCCAGAACCGGCCGTTGTACGATGAAACGATTCGTTTGTTGTCGCCCTCCGATTCCGATTATATCTTGGACATTGGCTGCGGAAACGGGTATGTGCTCAATTTGATTGCAAGGCAATGCAATGGCGCGTTAACAGGCATAGATACCTCGGCCAGCATGATCAGGGCCGCTTCCCGCCGCAACAATCAAATGATATTTGTGTGTCAAGATGCAAGCGCCATGTCCTTTGCCGATGGTTCGTTTGATAAAGCGTATTCCATCAACACAGTATATTTTTGGAGCGACTTGCAAAAAACGATGACGGAGATCCGGCGCGTGCTAAAACCAGGAGGGCTTTTTATCAACACCCTTTATGCAAACGAAACCCTGGCTCGATTATCCCATACGCAATTTGGGTACAAGCGTTACACAACAGAAGAATTAAGAAATCATGTTGGATTTACAGTAGATGCCGTACCTATTTTGGATGGCGCTGGGTATTGTTTTGTATATCAAGCAGAAAGGAACTAACATGCGCTGCGTAATTCAAAGGGTTTCATCCGCCGAAGTCCGTGTTGAAAATCGCCTGTGCGGGCAAATCGGCCCAGGCCTAGTTGCGCTGCTGGGCGTAGAGGAAGGCGATACGGTCACCGATCTGCGCTATTGCATAGACAAAACCGCCAACCTGCGCATCTTTGAAGACGAGCAGGGCAAAATGAACCGGTCTGTGCTGGATGTGGGTGGCGCGGTGCTGGCGGTTTCGCAATTTACCCTCCATGGCGATGCGCGCAAGGGCCTGCGCCCCAGCTTTATCCGTGCGGCACGGCCAGAGCAGGCGATTCCGCTGTACAACGCCTATTGCGAGGGCCTACGCGCTACGGGGCTTCAGGTAGCCGAGGGGGAATTCCAGGCTCACATGCATGTGGCCCTCGTAAATGATGGGCCTGTGACCATTCTGCTCGATAGCAAGCGGGGTTTTTAATGCGCATCCATCTGCAAACAGACACGCCTCAGTTTTTTGCCGACATCGCCGACGTGCTGCGTATTTTCTGGGGCGAAGCGCAAGTGATCCCCGGCGGCGAAGCGGATGCTGTGCTGATTCATCATCATAACAAGCATGGGGGTGAATGGGTCGATACATATATCTGGGAGACGAACGGTCAAAGCGCCTCTTTTACCGACCGAAAGCCGGTGGTTTCCGGACCGCTGGTCGGCAAACGGATGCAAAAGCGGGCGGTTAAAACCTGTTGCTACGCCCTGATGAAGGGCATAACCGGCCTCCAACCGCCCTGGGGCTCCCTTACCGGCATCCGGCCTACCCGGCTGTACTATGAGCGGCTGGCAGGCGACGACACGCCGGAGCAAGCAGAAGCCGCCCTGGTATCGCTATTTGACTTGGCGCCCCCCAAAGCGGCGCTGCTGGGCGAAATCGTGGAAAGCCAGCGCGGGTTGCTAACGATAGAAGACGATGCGCTAGACGTCTATTGCGGCATTCCTTTTTGCCCCACCCGCTGCGATTACTGTTCGTTCCCTGCGGCTGCCATCGGCAAAAACAAGTTGGTGTCGTCTTACTTAGATGCGCTACGTTTGGAGATTGAAGCCATGGGCGCGCTGGTGCAGGCCCGGGGCCAACGGGTACGGGCGATCTACGTGGGCGGGGGCACGCCTACGGCCCTCACAGTGTTGCAGCTAAACGATGTGCTCCGTGCATTGGGGCGCGCCTTTCCGGGTTCCGTCGAATGGACGGTGGAAGCCGGGCGGCCCGATTCTTTGGATGGGGAGAAGCTGACGATGCTCCGGGATTTTCCAATAACCCGCATCAGCATCAACCCCCAATCCATGCGCAACGCTACATTGGAACGCATCGGGCGAGCCCACACGGCGGAGCAGATCGAATTGGCCTACGAACAAGCCCGTACAGCTGGATTCCGCAACATCAACATGGATTTGATCTGCGCCCTGCCTGGCGAAAACGAACAAGACTTTGCCGATACGCTGGAGCGGGTGGCCAACCTGGGGCCGGAAAGTCTCACCGTGCACACGCTGGCCATCAAGCGGGCTTCTAAATTGCGGGACATGGCGCATCAACTGTGTGATCCGGAAGTTGCGGCACGTATGGTGGAGATGGGGCGCCAGGCGGCGCGGGCCATGGGAATGCGGGCCTACTATCTATACCGGCAAAAGTACATGGCCGGCAATCTGGAAAACGTGGGTTATG
>WQXF01000111.1 GCA_009784985.1 Clostridia bacterium
CGATGCTTTCTTCTTCTGTTTCTGCTTCTTCTCCGGCTTCTTCTTCCTCCTCGGTTGCGGTACGGGACACACCCACCACCTTGCCGCCCTCGGCCACACGCATCAGGCGCACGCCCTGGGTGCTGCGGCTCAGGCAAGAGATGTCTGCGGCGTGCATACGGATGATCACGCCGTCGTCGGTAATGAGCATTAAGTCCTCGTCCCCATAGATCAGCAGTTGGGCGGCCAGCAGGCCGGTTTTGCTCGTGAGGTTCATGGCGCGGATGCCCTTGCCGCCGCGGGATTGCAGGCGATACTCGCCAATCTCGGTGCGCTTTCCGTAGCCGTTGGCGGTGATGGCCAGCACCATGGCCCCTTCTTCCACCACGGCCAGGCCCACCACCGCGTCACCCTTCGACAGGGCGATGCCACGCACCCCCATGGACGCCCGGCCCATGGTACGGATGTCCTGCTCGCTAAAGCGAATGCACATGCCCCGCCGGGTGCCCAGCAGCACCTCCCGGGTATCGTCGGTGAGCTCCACGCCGATCAGCTCGTCATCCTCCCGCAGTACGATGGCGATCAGGCCGCCACGGCGCAGGTTTCGAAACTCGCCCAGCGCGGTTTTTTTCACGGTGCCGTTGCGGGTGGCCATCAGCAAGTACCGCCCCTCGGCAGCAGCGGGTATGGGGATCATGGTGGTCACCTTTTCGCCGCCATCCAGTTGCAATAAATTCACGATGGCCGTACCACGGGCAGCGCGGCTGGCCTCGGGTATCTCGTAGCATTTCAACTGGTACACCCGGCCCCGGTTGGTAAAGAACATGATGTCGTCGTGGGTAGAGGTCACGTGGAGCTGCTCCACATAGTCCTCATCCCTTGTTGTCATGCCGGATACGCCCTTGCCGCCCCGATTTTGGCTGCGATAAGTGCCCAAGGGCAGGCGCTTGGCATACCCAAAGTGGGTAAGGGTCACCACCATGTCGGCCTCTTGCACCAGGTCGGCGGGGTCGATTTCGCCTTCTAACGCGGTGAGCTCGGTGCGGCGGGGGTCGGCGTATTTGCGCTTCACTTCCGTTAGCTCCTCGCGGATGATGGACATGAGCAGCGCTTCGTCGGCCAATACCGCCCGCAGGTAAGCGATGGTTTTGCACAGGGCGTCGTACTCCTCCTGCAAACGCTCCCGCTCCAGGCCGGTAAGGCGGGCCAGGCGCATATCCAGGATGGCTTGCGCCTGTTTCTCCGTAAAACCAAAGGCTTCGATCAGGCGCTCCCTGGCCACGGGGGTACTCTCACTGGCCCGGATGATACGTACGATCTCGTCGATATGATCCAGGGCCTTCAGCAGGCCCTCTAGGATATGGGCGCGGGCCTCGGCTTTTTCCAGCTCGTAGCGGGTACGGCGGGTCACGACCTCTTTTTGATGCTGCAAGTAGTGGAACAGCACCTGTTGCAGCGGGAGCACACGGGGTTCCCCGTCTACCAGCGCCAGCATGATCACACCAAAGGAATCCTGCAATTGGGTATGTTTATATAGATAGTTGAGCACCACACCGGCATTTACGTCCCGCTTGAGCTCGATCACGATGCGCATGCCCTGGCGATCCGATTCGTCGCGGATGTCGGATACGCCATCCAGCCGTTTGTCCTGCACCAGCTCGGCCATCTTTTCGATGAGCCGAGCTTTGTTCACCATATAGGGGATCTCGGTCACCACGATGCGGGAACGATTTACGGTCATGGGTTCGATATCGGAGCGGGCGCGGGTTACAATGCGGCCCCTGCCCGTGGCGTATGCCTCGTAGATTCCGTTTTTGCCCAGGATCGTAGCGCCGGTGGGGAAGTCCGGGCCCTTGATATGCTGCATCAAATCGGCCAAGGTGGCTTCCGGGTTGTCGATCAGGCAAATCACACCGTCGATCACTTCGCCCAGGTTGTGGGGCGGTATGTTGGTGGCCATGCCCACAGCGATGCCGCTGGAGCCGTTCACCAGCAGGTTGGGGTACCGGCTGGGCATAACGGAGGGCTGCATAAGGGTTTCGTCAAAGTTGGGCACAAAGTCCACGGTCTCTTTTTCCAGGTCGGCTACCAGCTCTTGGGTGATGCGGGCCATACGCGCCTCGGTGTACCGCATGGCCGCCGGGGCGTCGCCGTCTACCGAGCCGTAGTTGCCTTGGCCGTCTACCAGCATGTAGCGGGTAGAAAACTCTTGGGCCAGGCGCACCATGGCATCGTATACCGCGCCGTCGCCGTGGGGATGATACTTACCCAGCACGTCGCCCACGATGCGGGCCGACTTGCGAAAGGGTTTGTCGGGGGTCATGCCCAGCTCGTGCATGGCGTACAAAATGCGCCGGTGCACGGGCTTTAACCCATCGCGCACGTCGGGCAGCGCCCGGGTGATGATCACCGCCATGGCGTAGGAGATAAAGGATTTGCGCATCTCCTCTTCCAAGTCGATGGGCACGAGTCTTTCTTCGTTAAACATCTAAATTCACCACCAACTTGGCATTCTCTTCGATAAACTCCCGGCGCGGCTCCACCTTCTCGCCCATCAGCAGCGTCAAAATCTCGTCGGCGGCGATGGCGTCGTCCACCTTCACCTGCATCATGGTGCGGGTGGCCGGGTCCATGGTGGTATCCCACAATTGCTGGGCGCTCATCTCCCCCAGGCCCTTATATCGCTGAATCTCGGGCTTGTTTTCGCGGCCAATTTCGTTAAGCAGCGCGTCCAGCTCGGCATCGTCGTACACATAACGCTCCATCTTGCCACGGGTTACTTTATATAGCGGCGGCTTGGCGATGTACACATGGCCTTTTTCGATCAGCGGGCGCATGTAACGATAAAAGAATGTAAGCATCAATATGCGGATGTGGCTTCCGTCCACATCGGCGTCGGTCATACACACGATGCGGTGATAGCGCAGCTTCTCAAGATTAAAGTCGGCGTCCACACCGCAGCCAAAGGCCGTAATCATGGCGCGAATCTCGTTGTTGGCCAGAATTTTGTCCAGCCGGGTCTTTTCTACGTTGAGTATCTTGCCGCGCAAGGGTAAGATCGCTTGGAAGTGGCGGTCGCGGCCGGTTTTGGCCGATCCGCCGGCGGAGTCGCCCTCCACCAAAAAGATTTCGCATTTGCTGGGGTCACGCTCGGAGCAATCGGCCAGTTTGCCGGGCAGCCCGCCGGATTCCAACACGTTTTTGCGGCGGGTCAAGTCACGGGCCTTGCGGGCGGCCTCCCGTGCACGGGCGGCGCTTAAGCAGCGATCCAGCATCGCCCGTGATACCTGGGGGTTTTCCTCCATAAAAGTGGAAAGCTGGGCGCTCACCAACTGGTCTACGATGGTGCGCACCTCGCTATTGCCCAGCTTGGACTTGGTTTGCCCCTCAAACTGAGGCTCCATCAGCTTTACGGAGATGATGGCCGCCAAACCCTCGCGGATGTCCTCGCCCTGCAGGTTCTCGTCGTTGTCCTTTAGGATCTTGTACTTGCGGCCATAGTCGTTGATCACCCGGGTGATGGCGGTGCGAAAACCCACCAGGTGGGTGCCGCCCTCGGGGGTGGCGATGTTATTGGCAAAAGCAAATATATTCTCGCTGTAGCTGTCGTTGTGCTGCATGGCCACCTCCACGGTGGTGGTGCCCCGCACACCCTCGATGTAGATGGGCTCCGGGTACAACGCCTCTTTGTTTTTGTTCAGGTATTTTACAAACTCGCGGATGCCGCCCTCATAATGATATGTGCGCTCGATGGGTTCGCCCCGCTCATCGGCTAGATGTATCTTCACGCCGCGGTTCAAAAACGCCATCTCCCGGATGCGGGTTTTGAGCACGTCAAACTGAAAGTCGCCGGTCTCAAATATGCCGTCTGGCTCTTCATCGGTGCGCACGTCGGGCCAGAAGGTGATGGTGGTGCCTGTGCGGCCGGTATCGCCGATCACCCGCAGATCCGCCAGGGGTTTGCCCCGCCGGTATTCCTGATAGTGCACCTTGCCGTCTTGGTACACGGTAACTTCCATGCGACCGGAGAGCGCGTTGACTACAGAAGCGCCCACCCCATGGAGCCCGCCCGAAACTTTATACCCCTCGCCGCCGAATTTTCCTCCAGCGTGGAGCACGGTAAGGCATACCTCTACCGCAGGGCGGCCCATCTTGGGGTGGATGCCTACGGGAAAACCGCGCCCATTGTCCACCACGGACACGGAGCCGTCGGCACGCAGGGTGATGCGTATCTCGTCGCAAAAACCGGCCAGCGCCTCGTCGATGGCGTTGTCCACGATTTCATACACCAGGTGATGCAGGCCCCGGTAATCCGTGGAGCCGATATACATGCCGGGCCGCTTGCGCACCGCCTCCAGCCCCTCCAGCACCTGGATCTGCGTTTCGTCATAATGGGCGTTTGCGTGAAAGTCCTGATCAAAACCCTGGGTCATACCGCACCTCTTTCTATGACACTGAGAAGCTACCGGCGGATAGGTTTCGTTGTTTGAGCGTAGCCGCCGAAATCGGCGACAGGTACACACGGCGGGCGCCCGCCTCGCCCACAGCGATCACCACCGAGCGGGGTTCACCCTCGGGCACGGTGATCACCTCGCCCTGCTGATGAGCGTAGCGCAAGAACGCGCGGGTGTCCGGGCTATCGGCGGTAGATAAGTCCAAAATCGCCAGCACATGGCGATGGGGCACCACCCATTCCGCGCCCAGATGCAGCACCAAAAAAATCTTCCCTCTCGCGCTAAATATGGGGATTCTCCTACCTATGATAGTATATCATTTTTTGCTGCTTTTTTCAAGGCTGGATGCGTCAAAAAAAGGGTGGAGAATACGGACAGTATGGTGCAAAAAAAGCCGCTCATTTGCAAGATTTTCCCGTTTCCTTCCGTTGAATGGACAACCAACTATTGTAAGGGGGATTCGTCATGCGCAAATTACCATGTTTGTTGCTCTGCCTGGCTCTGGCATGGGCCAGCCTGTCCGGCTTGGTCGTTGCCGAGGAAGCGCAATTCTATATGATTCAGGATGACGAGCGCATGTTGCTGGAAGGCCGGGACATCTTTTCGTATGACTCATCAGAGCTTTACACAATGTGGCGCGCATGGGGGCCAGCCGATGACGAAAGAATCGGTTCAATCGGGCTAGGTGGCGGCGAAGATGAGTATCCCGGATTTGTGGCATTGGACTTCCCCTTCGCGGAATTTGGGGTGTTAGCCCTCGCCGTTATTTCGGAACCGCCTGATCCATCTGTGCACGGCATGTTAAACGGGCAAATCGCCCAACAGGCGAATTACCCCGTGGTTGGGATAAGCGTCCACGAACCGGGTGCTATCGGGCCTTTGGGTATACACGTTGGCATGGCCACAAAGGAAGTAAAGGCTTTGCCGCTTCACTACACACAGCATCCATCCCTGGATGAGGTATCCGACGATTTCGACGACTGGCTTATTGCGTATTTCCAAGATATCAACAAGCAGACCGGTGGCATCGATACCTATGAATTGCAAGTTCTCGTCGCAAACGGCGTAGTGAGCTACTTTTACGTAATGCTGGACTGGGTAAAGGACATTTATTAATCCCCACCCCTCTTATTCTCCTCCAGCGACAACAGCATAGACGCAGGCACAATCTCCACGCCCTGCTCCTGAAAGTACGGGATCATCTCGCGGATGGCTTCCACCGTAACTTTGCCGCCCTCCGGCCCCACATGGCCAATGGCAATGCAACTGCCGCGCTCCTTAGCGATCTCTACCGCACGTTTCAATTGGGCTTTAATCCCGGCCTTGCTTCGGTTCCCGTGCTCTAAAAACACATGGCGGATCAAAAACGGCACGCCGCACTCGTCGGCCACCCGCTCACACACGCTTTTGGGGCTGGTATAGCTATCCAAAAAGTAAAACCCCGCATCCAGGCATGCCTGCATCACACCACCCACGATGGCCTCGCGCTCACTGGAGCCCGAACCAACGTGGATGTTCATGCCGACTGCATGGGGCACCGAAGCAACCGCCCGCTCGGCGATGGCCTGCGCCTGCTCGCGCCCATGCCATAACAAAATGGGCTCGGGCCCATACCAGCTCATGGGGTCGCTGGTGCGGGCCTGCATGGGCATGTGCACGATCACTTCCTTGCCCACGCGATGGGCATCCTCGGCATCTTGCTGGGTGAACTCCATATTGGGCATGATGGCGCAAGTGATGGCCAGCGGAAGCTCCAGCATCTCGCGCACGCCCCCGCGATCCTGGCCAAAGTCGTCGATCACGATGGCCAGCATCGGTTTATGATCGTAAGCCGCTCCCCGGGTTACGGCCACGGGTGTTGCCGATCGCGCAAGAAGCAGCGCGGCAAAGCCCAGCAGGGCCAGCACCGTCCATCGCAGGCTTTGCGCCCGAACCACCAAAAAACGCGTTTTACGCATGCGCCATCCTCCCACCAAACCCGATCCGTAAGCAGTATGCGGGGAAGGTTTACGCTTTGCCTGTACAGACAAATTTATGCCGATTGACAGTTTTCCGAGTATGTGATTAAATGATAGCAAACGACAACGAAATGAGGTCTATTTGTGTCAATCCAAGTTTCCACCCGTATAGACGAGGCAACAAAGCAGCAGTTTGATAAGGTTTGCGATAACCTTGGCATTTCGACTTCAAACGCCCTAAGCATGTTCATCAAGGGTGTTATCAATCACAATGGCATCCCCTTCCCGGTGGTAGCGCCCCAGGAGAAGGTTGCCAAAATGTCAAGGGAGTCCATGTTCGGCTGCATGCGCGGGCAATTCAAGATGGCGGATGATTTTGACGCGCCGCTGGAAGATTTTAAGGAGTACATGGAATGAGATTGCTTCTTGGGCTACAGACGAAAACATACACAAATACGATGTGCTGTGTGTGGTAGTTTGCCCACACGCACGGCACATGTAAATCTGGGTGATATCACTGCTTTTTCAAGATGTCGATGTTACGTATGTATTGATTATACTAATTTCTAGTCTAATGCCTCAATTCTTTTGTTGGCATTATTTACAAGCCCAAGGATATAGTCTGTTGTTGTGTTATGATACTTTGCTAATGCAATCAGAATAGCTGTCGGAATATCCCGTTGACCAAGCTCGTAGTTGGCATAGACTTGTTGTGAGCAATTCAAAATTTTCGCCATCTGTTTTTGGGTCAAATCTGCATCTTCTCGTAGGTCACGAATGCGACTGTACACTTCCAGCACCCCTCAAATATTATGAGGGAAAACGAATTTTTCTGTTGAAATTAACCGCATATTGCAGTAAAATATAGTCAAGAATGAGTTGTAACTAAAAGAATTTTCGCCTCTTTGGTTTGAGGCAGATGAAGGACAGCAAGCATTTTGTATATATGGAGGTAAAAACATGGCTATTCCAGAGAGGACATATCATCTCGATTATATTGTGCAGTACCTCATTGATGAAATAGAACTGTTCCCAGATCAAGCTCGACGATTTGTTAACGCGGCAACCAAATTGGCTACGCCTTGCCCATATTGTGGTGAATACGAAGTATTCAGGGCATCACATAAGCAGATTTGTGGCAATCAAGGTATGCGATTTTTGATAGCGCTTTGTACTTATGGCATAAGTGAATTACTTTCATCCAATACAAAATATAACTTATGTTTGAGTTGTAGTGATTTTTTCCTTCGTTGAGAAAAGCAAATTCTCATACCTTCACGATGTATACTCGCTCGCAGTTTTACTAGGAAAGCAAGGGACTTCTTTCCGTACTTGCTAACAAGCGCATGATGTTGTAGAATCAAGGTATCGTTGTTGTGCGAAGAAATGAGTTGTTGACAAATCGTCAACAACTGAAAATGAAAGCGACAAAGCATGAATAATGGCTCTCACGATACTTGTTACGACATCATCGTCGTAGGCGCAGGCCACGCAGGCTGCGAAGCCGCGCTGGCCGCCGCGCGTTTGGGTTTCTCCACGCTGCTGCTCACCCTCAATTTGGACGCGTTGGCGCTAATGCCTTGCAACCCGGCCATCGGCGGCACCGCCAAAGGGCACCTGGTGCGCGAGGTGGACGCTTTGGGCGGCGAGATGGGCCTTGCCATCGACGACGCCTTTATACAGTCCCGCATGCTCAATACCGGCAAAGGCCCTGCCGTGCGCTCATTGCGGGCCCAGGCCGATAAAAAAGCCTACCAGGCGCGGATGTTACGCGCCCTCATCACACAACCGGGACTTACATTGCGCCAGGCCGAGGTAGCGGAATTGCGCGTTGAACACGGCCGGATCACCGGCCTGGTCACCACCACCGGCGCGCGTTTGGCCTGCCGGGCAGCGGTGCTATGCGCCGGCGTGTACATGGACAGCCGCATCATCATCGGCGAGGCCGCCTGGCCGGGCGGGCCCCAGGGCCTGCAAAGCACCACCGGCCTTGCAGTGGCGCTGCGTGGCCTGGGCATCCATCTGCAGCGGTTCAAAACCGGCACCCCGGCCCGGATCGACGGCTCCAGCATCGATTTTGCCCAAATGGAGCCCCAGCCCGGCGACGAACCGGTTACCCCCTTCTCTTTCCTTACCGACCGCCCACTGGCGAACCGCGCCCTGTGCTACCTCCCCTACACCAACGAAGCCACCCACCAGATCATCCGGGAAAATTTCCATCGGGCGCCCATGTACACCGGCAAGATCGACGGCGTGGGCGCGCGCTACTGCCCCTCCATTGAGGACAAGGTGACCCGCTTTGCCGATAAGGAGCGCCACCCGGTATTCGTGGAGCCCGAGGGCCTGGACAGCCCCGAATGGTACGTGCAGGGCATGTCCACCAGCATGCCCGAAGACGTACAAATCGCCATGTATCGTACCCTGCCCGGCCTGTCGCGGGCGGTGTTGCTGCGGCTGGCTTATGCCATTGAATACGAGTGCGTGGATCCGCTGCAGCTCACCGCCACATTGCGCCACAAGGACATCGGCGGGCTGTATTTTGCCGGGCAGATTAACGGCACCTCGGGATACGAGGAAGCCGCCGCCCAAGGCCTGCTGGCCGGTGTCAACGCCGCGCTGGAACTGCAGGAGAAACCGTCCTTGGTGCTGGGCCGGGACCAAGCCTACATCGGCGTGCTGGTGGATGATTTGGTGACCAAGGGCACACAGGAACCCTATCGTATGATGACCTCCCGGGCCGAGTACCGCCTGCTGCTGCGGCAAGACAATGCCGACCTGCGCCTCACCGAGCTGGGATACCGCATTGGCCTGGTTACAAAGGAGCGCTATGAGCGTTTGCAAACCAAACGCCACGGCGTGACGCAGGCGCTGGAGCGCCTCAACGGGTTACGTTTCCCACCCGGCCCTGCGCTGGATGCCTGGCTTCAAGCCCACGGCCAGCCCCCTGCCCAAGCCGCCCTTACCGCCACCGAGCTGCTGCGCCGCCCCGGCCTGCGCTACAGCCACCTCGCTGATTTGGATGGGGACTGGTCCCCGCTGCCCCCTCAGGTGGAAGAGCAGGTGGATATAACCATCCGCTACCAGGGATACATCGATAAACAAAACGCCCAGGTCGTGCAGTTCCGGCGTGCCGAGGGTAAGCGCCTGCCCCCTGGCGTCGACTACGCCGCCATCCCCGGCCTGCGCATTGAAGCGCGGCAAAAACTGGCCGCCCAACGGCCCGATTCCATCGGCATGGCATCACGCATCTCCGGCGTATCGCCCAGCGATGTGGCGGTATTGCTGGTGTGGTTAGAAAAGCAAGCGAAAGAACAAGATAAAACATAGTTATCCACAGCATGTGGATAACTATGTGTAAAACCCCTGTGAAACTTGTGTATTGCACAAGTACAAAAAACAGGCCCTCTCGGGCCTGCCAGCCTGTCAAAAAAGGTCAGCTATGGCTGGCCTTTTTGATATATTTATGATATAATAATGTTAGGTGATGAGAGATGATCGTACGGGAGAAAAACAAGCGTGACGCGGTAGAAATCGTAAGCATTGAAGAGATCGTGCCGTC
>WQXF01000112.1 GCA_009784985.1 Clostridia bacterium
AAATTGCATCGCTGAAGAAGTGACCGATATGCCGCGCTGCTTTTCGATCTCCATCCAGTCGCTGGTGGCATGGCGCTCGGCTTTGCGCGCCTTGACCGATCCGGCCTGGCGAATGGCCCCTCCGTAGAGCAGCAGCTTTTCGGTAAGGGTGGTTTTGCCCGCGTCGGGGTGGGAGATGATGGCGAAGGTACGGCGGCGGGCGATCTCGTCGGCGATCGCATTTGGTAGGTTGGAATCCTGTTGCATGTTGGGCAGCCTCCTGGCAGAGTGATTTTGCTCTGATGAGCGGTTCCATATTACGACAAATTATGCTACAATGCAGTCGCGGCCCGAAAAGGCCGCCGGGGCAGAGGCTTTTCTCCCATTCTGCAAGGAAAGGGGGTGGGGCCTATGATAGTTACGCTTGTGCTATCGGTGATCGTTGCCGTTGTAATCTTGTTACATACGCTGCGCGATATCGAAGCCAAGGCGAAAAAATCCGCTTGTGACAACTTTGGCCAGAATCACAAGCGGTAACGCTTAGGCTTCAAGGTCTGAAAAGCCTCTGCCTCGTTATTTTAGCACAGCAAGCCACGCTTTGTCAATTTTGAGAAAAGAAAAACGTTTGACGCACGTGCAAACACGTGTTAGTATGCATTCAGGAGGTGAGGGAATGAAGCGGCGAGACTTAATCAAGAAATTGCTTGAGGCCGGATGGATGATTACGACCGGAGGAAACCACGACATGGCGGAGCATCCAAACAAGCCGGGCAAGATTCCTATCCCTCGCCATAATGAAATCAACGAATACACAGCAAAGGGCATACTAAAAGACGCGGTTCTTGAATACCCACGCTCTTAATAAAGCCCGTAAAAAAAGGAGGTTCTTACGTATGAAATACGCGTATCCCGCTATATTTACACCGCTGGACGACGGGCAATATGATGTGTATATCCCCGATTTGCCATACTGCAGAACATGCGGCTACACCCTGGCCGAAGCCATCGAAATGGCCGAAGATGCAGCCTCTATGTGGTTATGGGATGCCGAAAACAAAAAGGAAACGATCCCGCCGCCATCGGACACTTTGCCCCATGAAGCGCCCCAGTTCGTTAATTTTATCAAGGCTGACACCGATGCGTGGCGGCAGGCACATGACACCAAAGCGGTAAAGAAAACCCTAACATTACCATCATGGCTAAACCATCAGGCAGAAAAGGCGAATGCGCCGTTTTCGCAAATACTGCAAGAAGGACTAAAAAGTTATCTGCGCATTCAGGAATAGCCCAATAACCCCCGCACCACCACCCCGGCAGCAATCATACCCGCCACCGGCGGCACAAACGACACACTGCCCGGCGTTGCGCGGCGTCCTCCTGCATCAACCTCCACTTCCATTGCCAATGGCTTTTGTGGCGCCTCGCTGGAGAACACCACGGCAAGCTCCTCCACACCCCGCGCCCGCAACTCCTTGCGCAGCACCCTGGCCAGCGGGCAACCGCTGGTTTTCCAAAGGTCGGTCACCTCAAAGCATGTGGGGTCCAGCCGGTTGCCTGCACCCATGCAGCTAATGATGGGTGTGCCGGCTTTCTTAGCCTCCACAATCAAGTGGATTTTGGAGGTCACCGTGTCGATGGCGTCTACGACGTAGTCAAACCCGGCCAGATTCACATGGTTGGCGCTCTGGGGCGTATAAAACAGCGGTAGCGCGTGCACAGTGATTTGGGGGTTAATGTCCAGCACACGGGCGCGCATCACCTCTACCTTGGGTTGCCCCAACGTACTGCGCAGCGCCACCAACTGCCGGTTGAGGTTGCTTTCGCTCACCACATCGTGATCCACCAGGGTCAAGGAGCCCACCCCGGCCCGGGCCAGCGCCTCGGCGGCAAAGCTCCCCACCCCGCCGATGCCAAACACCGCCACATGGGCGGCGGCCAGCGTATCAATCGCCTGCCTTCCCAGCAGCATTTGGCTTCTAATGGACGCTTGTACGAATGCTTGCATGTCATTTCTCCAATAGTAAGACTTGACGAAACGTATTTTTTTGAGTAAGCTTGTCTTATCGGCTTATTTGTCATTTTCTATCATAACACAAATGAGAGGGGATAGCCCATGCAAATATTTCTCAAATATTTTTCATACGCAAGCGCTGCCTGCGAGACGCGGACAGGCAGCGCTTTGGTTTGATCAGGGAAAATGGAAGCTACCGCAGGGCCTCAGGGGTTTCCGGTTGATGGAAGGTTCCCTTACAAGCCAGGCCCGCCGTAGCATACGCTACCTGCAAAACGAGGGCAACCGCAAAAACCAGCCAACGAAGCTTATTTTTCATCTGATTTTCCTCCCCATATGTCCTATTAGAATTGTTCTTTCTTGATTTGCGTCTCTTGGTTGATATATACTGGGCTCATATGTCAAAATCCTTCAAAAATATCCTTTTTTCTTAAATTTAGGTTTCCTTGAACAAAAAGAGGGGATTGATGGCCTTGTTTGCGTCAATACGCGAATTGCTCGTAAATCTTTTGGAAGCCGCCTGTTTCCTGGCATTCCTTTGCCTTTGTTTGCCCCCCCGCGGCAAACGAAGATACATCCCGATGTTGATGTGCGTGCCGGTCTGTTTTATCGTTTATATCATCAACCATGCCAACCTACCCTTCACGGCGCAATTACCAATCTTTTTGGCAATAGACATACTCATCGCTGTCTTTCTTTTTAAAGGAAAAATGGGGGATCGCATCTTGTGCGGGTGTGTCAGCATGATGGTCGCCTCCGCAGCCAACAATTTGATGATATTGCTAATTACCGTCTTATCCGACACTGCTGTGTATCAATCCACAATAGTTCCTACTAGCCCGGAACTATTCCGGATGTATATTCAAATTATTTACTTGATCACCTGCGGAGGGCTCTATTGGTACTTGTTCCGTGTGCACAAGGCCTTCATCGGCCTGCCCAAGCGCGAGACCATCTTGCTCAACATCTCCTTCCTGGTATGTATTTTGCAGAGCGCGATGGCCCAGGAAGTGGGCGCGGATCCCAACATGCCGGAATACTACGGTCGCTTTGTGAGTTACCTGCTGATCTCCTCTTCTGGTTTTGTGTTTTTTGTGATTTGGCTGCAGCTCACGCTACGTTTGCACACACGCAAGCGCTTGCTGGAGATGGAGCAGCAGCAGCTGGCCAGCGAGCAGGCTCGCCTGGCCGATATGCAGAGCAGCTATCTTGCGCTGCGCACCTGGCGGCACGATTTTCATAATCACATATCCATCATCAACTATTATGCGGATCAGGAGGAATGGAGCACCCTGCGCGAATACCTGGGCGAACTCAACGAGCAATTGCCCTTGCTTTCTGCCGCGGTTAGCACCGAAAATCCGGTGTTTAACGCGCTGATCAACACAAAGATGCTGCTGGCAGCCCAGTCGGGCGCCGACTTGCAGGCGGAAGCCCAACTGCCTGAATCCCTGCCCTTAGACGACGTAACCTTCTGCGCGCTGCTAGGCAACCTGCTGGACAACGCGTTGGAAGCGGCCAAGCGCCTGCCCACAGATTCGAAACCCTGGATTCGGGTGTCCGCCCACCTAAGGGGTGGCCGCTTCGAATTGTGCGTGGCCAACAGCACCGACGGTACCTATCGCTTTTTGCGCAACCGCCTGCTCTCCCGCAAGGACGAACCAAATCACGGCATCGGTCTGACACGGGTTCAGCAGATCGTACATTCTCTGCACGGTACGTTAAAACTCACCCCGGAGAAAAACACCTTCGAGGCGCTGGTACAAATCCCCTGTTCGTTGGAAAAGGAGTGATGGGCTATGTATGCGCGCGGACTCAAAAGAATCGGGCAAAAGCTGGCGGATCTAGGTGTGCTGGATTCGGAGCAAATCCCAGTATTCCAATATGGATTGGACAGCTTGTTGGGTAGTGTTTGGAATTATGGCTGCCTTTTGCTGATTGGCCTGGCGATGGGGCAATTGCTAGATATGTGTTTGTGGATCGTGGCCTACACGGTTTTGCGGCAGCATGCGGGCGGATATCATGCCACCACGCGGACGCGCTGCTTCGTTTTTACGCAGCTCATAGGCGTGGTTTCTTTGCTGGCCATGAGAGTGGCGCCCACATGGCTGTGCCTGGCGTTGCCAATCGTAGGCGCCGGGCTGGTGTTTGGGCTGGCGCCGGTGGAGCATAAAAACCACCCGCTCAACCCCAAACGCAGGGTGCGCCAATGGAAGCTGGCACGGATCGCCGCCTGTGCCGAAGTATTGGTTGTAGTGGCCTGCTGGCTTTGGTGGCCCCGGGGGCTTGCGCCGCTGGCCATCGGCATGGGCACGGCGGCGGCTATGATGGGACTCGCGGCTCTACTCAAACTGCCTGCACCGCTCGCCAATAAAGGGTAACACATATGCCTCGCCCCGGTACGCATGGGCCATCAGGCGCACACGCAGATACATATCCCCACAAAGCACCAGGGCCAAAAGGATCCATAAAAGGGTGCTCATAAACCCGCCAATAAAGGGGATCATACCAAACAGGGTGGCCAGCACCGCTAGCCCGGCCGCCAAAAATACCGACACACACAATAAACCGGCGGACTGCACCGCACAGCGCCGTACCGCGCGGCTGCGCCGGTCTACAAAATACAGAAAAAGGCCAAACAAACCGCATCCGGCGCAAATCGTACAAATCAAGTTGATGGTGGCGTTGTTAGAAATCACGGCAGGCTTGCGTGGCTCCCGCCTGGAGTAGGGCATCTGCTCTTGATAAAGCGGTTCTTCATAGGGTTCTTCATAGGGTTCTTCATACTGTTGCTCGTAGGGTTGTTCATAAGGCTGATCAAGCCATTCTTCCTCTTGCTCATACCCGAACTCGGCTTCCTGCGACTGCTCTTGGCCGTAGCCGCCATCGTTGGCAAATCTGTCGTACGGATCGCGTCGGCTCATCTTGATTCACTCCTTTATTTGGAATCCCCCGCCACTGCGGTGGCCCTCCCCTTTAACAAGGGTGGCAAGGTTTTTTCGCGAAGTTTCCGATCCCAACCCCTACCTCCCTTGTTAAAGGGAGGGGGACCGCCGCAGCGGTGGAGGGATTCTGCACGGTACTCTGATTAACGATAGGGTTGCTGGAAAATTTTATGGCTTCACTCCCTTGGCGGCGCGTGTCCCCTGCTGGTAGCTTTGTAATATGGTGGAATCGTACGCAAATACGCTGCGCGTCTTTTGGGCGTGGGCGCGGAAGGCGTACTCCACCAAACCCTCGATCAACTGGGGATAACCCATGCCCTCTTCCACCCAAAGGTAAAAAGCCAGCGAACCGGGGATGGTGTTGATCTCGTTGATACAAAGGTTGCCGTCTTCATCCAGCAACATATCCACCCGCACCACGCCCTTACAATCCAGGGTGCGGAAAGCATCGCAGGCTAGCTTTTGGGCCCGCTCGGTCATCTCTTCACCGATGGGCGCGGGCACCTGGCGGGCCAAAGACTGCATGCCTTTTGATCCATCGGTTTTAACAGCACGTAAATATTTATCCTGATACGTCAAAAACTCCTCGGTGGATACCGGCATCTCACACACCGAGGGGCGTACTTCTTCCCCATACCCCAGCACCGAGCAGTTGACTTCTTTGGGATTTACCACACCGGCCTCCACCAATACGCGCCGATCAAAAGAAATCGCCACTTCGATGGCCTTGCCCAGGGACTCATGATCGACGGCGCGGCCAATGCCGATGGAGGAACCCAGGTTAGCGGGTTTTACAAACACCGGGTAAGCCAGGGCTTTTTCCACTTGTGCCATCACGGCTTCAGGATCACGTTCCCAGGCGTCGCGCAAAAACCAGGTGTAGGGCAGCACCGGCAGGCCCGCGCCGATAAACAGCAATTTCATGGCGATCTTGTCCATGCCCACCGCCGAACCCATCACCCCACTGGAAGTGTAGGGGATGCCCGCCAGCTCCAACAGGCCCTGCACCGTACCATCCTCGCCGTGGAGGCCGTGGAGCAAGGGCGCCGCCACGTCGATGTGAGCGATCACCGGGTTTTCCTCACCGCCAAACAGCCCTTTGCGTTTGGCTGGCGGCCAAGGGATCAGATTGCGGCTGCCCGCGGAAATATCAAATTGCGTCTGCCGCAAATTGTGGGTCGCGGGATCAAAGCGCCGGTATACCGCCACCTCGCGCAGGGCGTCGCCAGTGTACCACTTGCCGTCACGGGCGATATAAACCGGCACTACCTTATATCCGCCCTTTTCTGCAGCGTCCATAAATTGCAGCGCCGACACCACGGATACGTCGTGTTCGCAGCTCCTGCTCCCATAGATCACGGCCATCGTTAGTTGCGCCATGGGCATTCCTCCTCGTACACCGATCTGCTAACAGCATTCGAAAGTTATTTTTCCTGCCAATGTTTTTGCACACCGCACTTGGGAATCCCCCCGCCACTGCGGTGGCCCTCACGCTCCCTTCCCCTACCTCCCTTGTTAAAGGGAGGGGAACCGCCGCAGCGGTGGAGGGATTCTGCCGAGCGGCTTGGGCAATAGCAAGCTTGTTGATATTATATCAATCCGCATAATTCTCCGGCAAATCATTTTCGTAGAGCACGGTATCACCGGGTTGGGCCAGCGTGGCCAGCAGCGCGGTGCTTTCGTCCAAGGTGGATACCACGTGGAGGTTGGCTGGATCGAACCCGCCCTTTTCCAGGCCCTGTACGATGGGTTCGGCCCGCCGTTTGCCAATCAGGATCGCTATATCGGCGCTGTCCGCCATCTGCCGACCAAAGGTTTCGTTCAGGACATCCTGCTGGGGGCCCAACTCCACCATGCCCGGCGTGATCACGATGCGGCGGCCCGTTGTAAAACCCCGCAGCACATCCAGGGCGGCCTTGGCGCCCACCGGGTTGCTGTTAAAGGCATCGTCGATCACCGTAACCCCGTTGCCAGTATCGATCAACTGCAACCGATGCTCCACCGGTTACAGCTTGTTGATGCCTGCGGACATTTCGTCCAGGGTAAGGCCCAGGTGTTGGGCTACCTCAGCGCAGAGCAGCAGGTTGTCGATGTTGTGGACGCCCAGCAGCTTGGTTTCACAGCGTACGCGCTGGCCTTTTTCGTCCACCAGCAAAAAGCGGCTGCCAAAGGGGCCAACCTCCACGTCCTCAGCACGCAAACGCTCCCCTGCCAGGCGCTTCTCTTTGAGGGGGCAGCGGTGATACAGGCGCTCGCAAATCTCATTGCCGCGCCCAAAGAAGGCCGCCCCATCCCTTGGCAGAGATTGGATCAGCTCGTACTTGGTTTCCGTGATCCGTTCTATGGTGCCCATGGTTTCCAAGTGCTGAGGGCCCACCGAGGTCAGCAGCCCGATCACTGGGTTCACCAGCTCACACAGCTCGCGGATGTCGCCCACGTGCCGCGCCCCCATCTCGGCAATAAACACCTGGTGCCCGGGCAAAAGCCGCTCACGGATCACCCGGGTCAGCCCCATGGGGGTGTTAAAACTGCCCGGTGTGGTCAGCACATTGTACCGCTCTGCCAGCAGCGTGGCCAGCACAAACTTGGTGCTGGTTTTGCCGTAACTGCCGGTGATGCCGATGCGGATCAGCTCCGGCCTGCCCCGCAGGATCCGCTGGGCGTCTTGAAAGAACCATTTGTTTACCCTGGCTTCCAAGGGTTGCACCAGCCAGGCGGCCAGGGCCACCCAAACCGGCGTAAGCAGCGGCCACAGCATCCCCAGCAAGGGATGAGCAAAACAAACAGCCGCCCCACCTAACAAGCACACCAGCAGGGTAGCCCATATCAGGCGGATGAGGCGGGGGGTAAAAACCAGCTCTTTTTTGGCCGGGCGTTTCACCAAACGTTTGTACACCCAAGCCGCCGGTGCAACGATGGCCAACGCAGCTAGCACCGGCCAAATACTCACCGTTCGCAAAGCGCCCCAGGCCAGCCCAAACAACAGCGCCACATTGGCAACCGCCAGCAACGCGCCGGGCAGCCATTCCTTCCAGCCTACGCGCTGCAACGCGCGCCTATAACCGGGCAGTTGATAACTCTCCAATTGCAGCAGATGCCAAAAGGGGCGCGCGCAGGCCATGGAGGCAATCACCGCCGCCGCCGCGCTACAGATCGATAGGATCATCCACGCCGTCATACATTCTCCTCCAGCAAAAAAGATTCCAATATGCGGCAAAATGCCGGTGCTTGCTCCAAGTACGCGTAGTGGCCGACGCCGGGCGCCAGCACCAGGCCCGCGTCGGGAATGGCCTGCTCCATCTCCCGGCCCATCCACAGGGGCGTATCGGTATCGTTTTCGCCCCAATAGAGCAGGGTGGGCGCTTGGATGCGGGGCAAGCAATCCCGCAGATCCTGGTTGACCACCCGCACAAAGGTTTTGCGCATCTCCTCGTCCAGGGCATTGTAATCGGCAGAGCCAAAGCGCTGGCGCAGGGCTTCCCTGGCCTTGTTGCTGAAACAACAGGCACGCAGCGCCTTGTAGAGTCGGGCCCGCGCCTTGCTCCGGGCCGTGGGTTTGGGCCGCAGCCCCGCGCAGCCGGTGAGCACTAGTTTACGAAACAGGCCGGGCCGCTCGGCGCCCAGATAAAGGGCTACCCGCCCGCCAAAGGAGTGAGCCACCGCTGCGCATCCTTCAAGGCCCAGCTCCCGCACAAATCTTTCGGTACAGTGCGCATATTCAGTAACGCTCCATGGCTTGGGGGGGCGGTCACTTTTGCCGTGGCCGGGGAAGTCCAGCACGGTGAGCCGCGCCCTGTGGGCTAGCCTATCCACCACGGGCTTCCAAAGTTCGGTGGAGCACATCCAGCCGTGGAGGAACAGTATATCCGAGCCCTGGCCATGCTGCTCGTAATACACGCGCACGCCGTCGATTTGTAGCTCCATTGTCCCTCCCAAAAGCGCTTGAATCATCTCACAGTTTACGTATTCGGCGCGCATGCTATGCCGTGTAATCCATTATTTCCAATTGATGCATTTAAGTTCGCCTATGCGCCCAAAATGACGTATGTTGTTTGTTACCAGCGTAAAATCATTTATAATGCAAAAAGAAGCAATAAGCAAATCAGTGTCATCAACCAGCATACCTTCTTGGCTCAACATAGCATAAAGCTGGGCGGCCTTTTGCCATACGGGTTTGGTAACCTCACATTGCTTTGCTTTTTGACACAAGGCATCAAAGCGAGCAAGCTTCCTAATAAGTTTTTGGGCAAGAAGCCACCTCTGAACCTCAAAAAAGACGATTGGGGGAATCACAAAATCATTGCCGCGGTCGATTTCTTGTCGATAACGAGCTACCACATCAGCATCATCTTTGAGCATATACGAAACGATGTTGCTATCGAGTGCGTAAATCATAAAGTAAATTCCCTTCTAAAATTGACGCGATGCCGCGCAAGATTAGCCAAATCCTCATCGGTAATCGGTTCATCTTCTATCTCTGCGATTGCGGCAAAAAATTCGTCAAAAGCAGCGCGATGCGCCTGCCTCTCATCATCTGACGCAAACAGTTTTGTATCCGCTTCCTCACCAACAACCATAACATAAACCATACTATTTTCTGGTATGGAAGCAGCTTCCGGCGACACAAATCGCCCCTTTCGAAAATATCCCTTATATGCGTGATAGGTCAAGGTCATCTAGCTCCTTTCCATTGCTTTTCATTTCTATTGTACCCTAAACACGCCAAAAAGAAAATGCCTTATTGAGTGTGGCCATCAAGGTCTCATGCCGTACCGCCGCAGGGTCAAATCGCAACAAACTGAATACAATCTGTATGCAAAAGCCAATGCCAAACACCGCCATCACCGTACCAATGCCCACTTGCCCGCCAAAAAAATAACCCAGCAACAACGCCGTGCCCTCTACCAGCG
>WQXF01000113.1 GCA_009784985.1 Clostridia bacterium
AAAAGCTGGCTACATGGAAGGCCACATCTTTTTGGGCTTTGAGTAAATTCCTTCGTAAACTACCCGCTCTATGTCTCAACCCTGCCTTCAACTCCTGAAAGCAGGGTTCTTTGACAAGCTGAACGCCGCCACCTAAGTGGACGGCGCTCTCAACAAGGTTTTCGAATAGATTACATTTTTAACACACGCACACCATAGGGCTCCAACGCCTGTTTGCCTTTTACGGCTTGCCCGCTCACCCCGTCGGTTAGCTCTTGGCGCAAAGTAAAAGCGGCCTCTTCCATACCATAGTTTAGCAGGAAATAGTATCGCACGCCAGCCTTTTCGCGCACAGACAACTCTACGGATTTGGGCACATCCAGCACATCGGCATAAGGCTGGGCAAACCCCAGCTTACGCAAGAAAAGCAACCCGGTGTCCTCCCCAAATCCGCCGCCCCAATAATACGCCGCGCCTCCGCCGGGATATCGTTTCACGGCCAGGGCGCAGGCGCCATCATAATACCCGCCCGTAAAACAGGCCAGCGCCTCGCCGCCCTCCACCGGCATCAGGATATCGTGAAAGATGGGCGCAGAAACCGGCTCCCCGTCCCATACAACGGTGACTTCCGGTTCGTCGGCCCGGGTTAGAGTGTAATCCGTCACTTCCACGCCACACAACTCCCGGGCAAAACCGGGCATGGCAAACATGGGGCAGCGGCCGTATTCGTCTTTGTACCCGGTGCGGGCGCCTAAAATCAAAATACCGCCCGCTTGCACATACGCCTTAAGCAGCGCCGCCGTATTTTCAGTGAGGATGGTGGGGTGCGGGTAAAAGATCAGCCGATAGCGTTTTAATTCGTCCAGGGTGGTATCGTGGGTGTTGGTATGGCGGATATGCACCATGTCCAGAGGTGCGTGGGCGTGCTGCGCCGCGGCAAAGATACCGGCCACCGATGCCACGTCCACCGGGCCATGAAACTTGTCGCGCTCCCCGTCCCACTCGTTCAGGTAATCGTGGGCCACGGCCATGTCCGCCTTATACCGAGAGCTCGCCACACCCGCCAATTGCTTGAGTTCACCATGCAATTTTTTAAGTTCGGAAAGCCGTCGGTTGGGTTTGTTGCTGTAATCATTGAGCCCCAGCCAATATATCTCCGTACCAAACGCGCAGGAGCGCCAGCGGAAGTAACTCACAAAGTCGGCCCCATGGGCGATGGATTGATACGTCCACAGCCGGAGCTGGCCGGGTTTGGGCATGGGCGCCTGCAGTCTAAAATCCCAGCCGTTTGCGCCGGATTGCTGTTCCATCACACCAAAGTTGGGCGAAATGGATCGCACTTGGCTCAGGCTCCAGCTCACCGTCCGGTCGCGCAGGGGCCCAAGGCCAAAACCGTTTCCCCAATCGGTATAGGCAAAATTGGGGTAGCTGTCGTACGTGATAAAATCCAGGGCGGTTTGGGTCATCTCGGCGTTGTCCAAATGGCCGAACAGCCCGTTGGTGGTAATAAAGCGCTGGCCGACATACTTGCGCAGTATGTCGCTTTGTAATTTCACATACCCGGCCGCGCTCTTGGAAAAGAAGCGCTTCTCCAATAACGCCATGTGGGGATTGTTATGCGTGCCGTTTGCGTTGGGGCGGGCAAGGTCTACCTGGGCCCAGTCGGTATACGTCTGGTTCCAGAATGTGGCGCCGATGGCAGTGTTAAGCGCCTCCAGCGTGCCAAAGTGGCTTTGCAAATACTGGCGGAAGGCGGCGCGGTCGCTGTCGGAATAAAACACGTTGATCTCACAGTTGATCTCGTTGTCGATCTGCCAGCCGATCACCGCCGGATGATCCCCGTACCGCTGGGCCAGCTTGGTTACGATCCGCTCGGTATATCGATGATACACCGGTGAGTTATAGTTGTAATGGCGGCGGTGCCCGTGGTTCATCTTGCGGCCATCGATGTCGGCGTTGAGCACTTCGGGGTAATTGTGGGTGAGCCAGGCAGGCGGTGTGGCCGTGGGCGTGCACAAGATCACCTGCATCCCCTTGCGTTGGGCCAGCTCAAGAAAACGATCAAACAGATCAAAGGTAAATACACCATCGGTGGGTTCGGCCAAATTCCACGCAAATTCGAACACACGCACCACTTCGATGCCATGCTCCTGCATGCGCTCCAGGTCGTTTTCCCAGAGGGATTCATCCCAGTGCTCCGGGTAATAACACACGCCCAATGTTAGGTGATCCAGGGAAATGGATTTGTCGGACAGCATGGGTTTTTCCTCCTTTTTATATCACGACTGTAGGGATTTGCAGCAGCGTGCCCACCTTTTGCAAAAGCCCGGCGTGGTGCCCCACGGCCAGGGCAAAATGATGGGTAGGCGCTTCGGCAAACCAACGGTTCATATGCAGATCCGGCTCCAACCCGAATTTTACGGGCGTCTGGGTATTGCCCACGGACATGATCTGGCCGTTTGTGGCCTGTGCCTCGCTGATGATTAATTTCAATCGCCCGTCCATAGTTTGCGTAACGCCCAGGGTGGTGATGGGCCCGGCCTTCACCTTGGCTTCTACCGAAATGCCGGTGCCTTTCTTGCCATGGTACACGCCCATGCCCCGCAAAACTGGCTTTCGGTCGGCAATTTTGATATGAAAGGGGCCGTCGTGCCCCACAAGGATGGTGCCGTCAATGTAATCCGTCACCACAATTTCGCAATAGCTGCCGCCGATGTCCAACAAATCGCATATTTTCATGGCCAGGGCGGTTTTTAGGTCCCCCTCCCCCGCGCATGCCACGCCCTTAGCGGTGAGCAAAGAATGGCCCACAATAAACCCGCCCTGCAATGCCTCATAGGGGTTGCCGTCGGCGCTATGATAATAATAACAAAGGGCATCCAAATCAAAGTCACGAACCATCTGCTCTTGGGCGGCGGCCACTTTTGCAGACCAAAGCAGTTGCTCGTCCGTTGGTTTTTTTACGAGAGGATCCGACGGGGAGTCGCCACTGATCTCAAAAAAGGCGCGGATCTCCTCCAGCTTTTCCCGCTCATGGGTTTCGGTGATCTGCTCCAGGCGTTCGTTCAGGTCGCACATTTCAAGCACCTGTACGTGCATGCCGGTTTGCGCCTGCAGCATCGCAAAATCACTGTACATGTCCAGCATGCCGCTGTATGTGTTGCCCAAAAATCCAAAACGGCTGTGGCGCAGATTGCTGGCTACAGACGCCGCCCGTATCCAATCGGCAATCTCACGCCACGCCCGTATGGCCTCGGGCCGATCCGCCGTGTTTTCGTCAGCCACAGAGATTTCCGGCGTATGCCTCAGCCCCAGCAATCCGTTAACGATATAAAACGGGATACCGGCCCGATTGAATGCGTTGGAAATCTCCGGCGCAACGCAGGCCCCGCAATGGGCCAGCCATTCGCCAGTGGACGTACGGGCATAGTTGATGCGGGCCGCCGGTTGCAGATTCAGCACCACCACGGGCGCTTTGCAAATCTGATGCACGGGCAGCACGCAGGCGCTGGTGGCGTATGTGGCGCAATGGCAAAACACCAGGTCAACGCTTTGGGTATTGAACCACTCCCCGGCCTCCCTGGCGGCATACTCGGTATCCACAAGGCCAAAGTTACGTACGTCGGCCCATTGCCCCATGCCCTCGGCAATAAAGCAACCGTAGTCTTTGAGCCGCTGTTCCAGTCCCGAAAACTGCGCCCAATATGCCTTTAACCCAATAGAATACAGGCCAATGACGGGCTTGCGTGTTGATTTTAACGGAGATAATGTATTCATATTTTGTTCCTCCTTAGATTTTTTCTTTCTAAACCCGATGGTTCTTTGCACATCGCCGCTTAGGAATCCCCCCGCCACTGCGGTGGCCCTCCCCCCTTTGACAAGGGGGGTTAAGGATTCTGGCAAAGTTTTCGTCCCCAACCCCTACCTCCCTTGTTAAAGGGAGGGGGACCGCCGCAGCGGTGGAGGGATTCTCCCTTTTTATCATGTTTGATGAAATTTAGCAAGTTGTGTTTGCATATTCGACCTGATATACTGAATTAGGCATCTAAAATAAACCTCGTCGTAGGGCGCGACGCCCCGGCGCGCCGAGGGCGTCGCGCCCTACACGATGTGCACGTGTTGCAGGAGGATATAACCATGCCCAAAACGCGGCGCGGGATCATGCGCCGGCTTGTGTACACATATATAACTATATTCGCCGTCATTGTGCTGGGCATCACAATCATGGCCTATTTTATCATCGCAAATGTCAGCGAGCAAACGGCCAGGCTCAACCGGGAGCAGTTGTGTGAACAAATGGCGGCACAAACCATGGATTACTTGGATGCGATGACAAAAATCATCGAGCAGGTCAGCTCAGACAGCCGCATCCTCAGCATGTTCAGCTCCCTCAACAACCAACGGGCGCCGGGCAATTACTTTGAGCAGGACATCCTGGCCCGCATTGACATGGGCAGCATCCTGGCTTCCTACATCGGGCCCCACATGCGGGTGTGGCGCGTGAGCCTGTACAATGAGTTTGGGGACTTTATCTCTTCGGGCGCACCGGTGGAATCCCTAAATCAAGCGGCAACAAACCTAATGTCCACAGAAACACAGGCGTTGTTTGCGCAGATCGGCCAATCGCCCAAAAGTCCTTTGCTGCTCCCACCCCAAGACGACCGGTGGTCGGCCGTGTATTCGGGGCACTATGTGTCCCTGGTGCATTCCCTGGCAAGTTTTTATGGCAGCGAAGTATACGGTGTGGTGGAAGTGCAGCAACCCCTAGAACTATTAGGCCAACGGCTTTTTCTTGACAGAAACGGAGATATGACGGCCTTTTTGCTGGACAGCCAAGGCCATCAGCTTTGGCCGACTGGTGAAGCGTTCAAAGACCTGGACGAGCTTCAATACGCCGTGGTTTCAAAGGAATTGCCCATTTATGGCTGGACATTGGCTTTGGCGGAAAGCCGGGACAGCGTTTTGCGCCCCTTTGTGTCGGTATTTTGGCTTTTGTTGATTGGCGGCGGCCTTTTGGTGCTGGCGATGGTGCCAGTGGTATACATCATTTCCAGGCGCATCAGCGCCCCCTTGGTGCGTTTTAGCCGCCAAGCGCGCACCGTATCCCTGGGCAACCTGCCCAATAATTGGGTATCAGAAGATCCTATCGACGAAATCCACGAACTGAGCCAAGCCTTTGCCGCCATGATGGAAAGGCTGGGCACCGCCGTGGTTTTTGAGAAAAAAGCCTACCTGCAAGCCCTGCAAACACAGATGAACCCACACTTTCTGTACAATACCCTCTCGGTGCTCAGCGCCATGGGTTTGGAGGGGAGCAATGACAATATCGTATATGCCTGCGAAAGGCTGTCCGGCCTGCTGCGCTACATCACCGACGCCAGCGTATCCACACTGGACAAGGAAATCGGCAGCGTTAAGGACTATCTTGAAATCATGAAATTACGGTACGAAGATAGTTTCTTCTATTATATCGTAACCGAAGGCGACTTGGGGCCGGTATCCCTCCCCCGATTGATTTTGCAGCCCCTTGCCGAGAACTGCTTTGAGCATGCCTTTAAAAACAGACTCCCGCCCTGGCAGGTGGACATCCACGCCCTGTGTTCCGATACGGAGTGGGAGGTACGCGTTGCCGATAACGGCTGCGGATTTAACGAGGCGCGGCTGGCGAAGCTGGAAAGCGACGTCGCCCTGTATGCCGGGGATTTGCCCAAAAATTACGGCGAAATGCAAGCCGGAGGCCTGGGCCTTCTCAACACCATCGTGCGCCTGAAACTGCTGGGCGGCATCTCCTACCAAATCAAAGAAAACACGCCAACGGGTACGGTCATCATCCTAAAAGGGGAGGGCGCGATATGATCCGGGTGCTCATCGCCGAAGACGAACCGCCCATCGCCCGTGCGGTTTCGCGAATGATCGAGGAGTTATCTCCCTCGTGCAAGGTCATTGCATGCGCAAGCAATGGCCAAGATGCACTAGAAGCCATGGGCCGGGATCCGGCGGACGTAGTTTTTACGGATATCCGCATGCCGGTGATGGACGGCCTGGAACTGCTCCAAGCGCTGCGCAAAGACTGGCCCGACTGCCTAACGGTGATTCTGAGCGGGCATCAGGATTTTGCCTACTTGCAAACCGCCCTTCGCCTGGGCGCCTTTGATTACCTGCCCAAACCCATCTCCCGCAAAAAGCTGCGTGAGGTGCTGGACCGCTTGGAGGATGTGTATGCCCACAACCTTTTGCAAGAGGCGGTAGGTTCCTGGCGATCCGGCGGAAAAGGACCGTCGGTCGGTGTATCGTTTTCAAAGGACTTTTCCTGTGGGCTGATCCTGGCCATCGCGGGCCATTGGCCCACGGTTGTGGACGACGCGCTATCACCCGGCGCGGTATTCTGGCAGATGAACGATCCGGAGCTTTTGATGCGCGACCTTTGGGGAAAGGCGCAAGGCGCCATCACCTTTGTGGGCCGAGCGGCAGCCGAAAGGGTATTTATATTGGAAGGCGTTTCACCTGATCAATCCATCGGGCTCGCAAAAGATATGTTCCAGCGCCTTACACAAATATCGGCCCTGCCTAAAACCCTTTGCGTTTTGCCGGGGCCGCTGCGCTTTGACGACATCGCTTCGGCCATTAGAACCGCCCGCAAGCAGGTATATACGCAGATTGGACTGTGCCGGTCGGCGCTGCTCATTCATAGTGACATAGAACCGGAACGAATGGACATGCCCCTCTCTTTATCCACCGAAAGCCTAACCGAAGCGCTGTACGTACGCAACGAAAGGCAGATCAGCGCCGCGGTAGATGCAACGGTAGAAGCCGCCGTACAGGGCGGCATGACACAAATTTCCTTTGTGCATTTTTTAGAAGCCGTGATTCACGACCGGCGGCTGCCTTTTGAGATCAGGTCGCTCAAAACAGAACTTGGCGAAGCTATGTTGGGCGCGGCCTCTTCCGTCGGCCTCAAGGCTGGCCTTGCGCAGCTATTTTGCCAGCATGTGTTGGGCGAAAGCAAGGTGGAGTCCAAAAGCCGTGTGGAGCAGATTGAGCAGTACCTCTCCACCCATTATGCCGAAGAAATCTCCAGCGAAACACTCTCCGCCAGGTTTGGGTTTGTGCCGTCTTATCTGAGCAAGGTATTCCGGCGGCAGACGGGCATGAGCCCCACGGAGTATCTGGCCAAGCGGCGGGTGGATAAGGCCAAGGAACTGCTGGAAACAAACCCGGATTTGCTGATTCGCGATGCTGCAGCCCTTGTTGGGTACAAAGACCCGTACTACTTTTCGAAATTGTTCAAAAAATCGACCGGGCTTTGGCCTACCCAATATCAGGAGAAAATTGTTAAGAAATCAGAGAAATTGACGAGCGAATGAATGCATACTTTCACTCTTAGTTTCGTATTTTCCATCAAAACTGTTTCATATTTTCCATTTTCCCAAGAGGTTATTAGAGCTATAATAACAAAAAGGTCATCTCGCGGAAAAGGGGGCTAGCCTCGCTTGACAGTCTGCGAAGTCAAAAACATATGCAAGAGTTTTCCCGGCGTCAAAGCGCTCACCGACGTAAGCATCGCCTTTGAACAAGGCGAGGTGCACGCCGTGGTGGGCGAAAACGGCGCGGGAAAGTCTACCCTTATGAAGATTCTGGGCGGTTTGTTTAGCCTGGACAGCGGAACAATCCTAATCAACGGCAAAGAAGCCGCCATACGGTCCATTTCCGACGCGCTGCGCCACGGCATCAGCGTAATCTATCAAGAATTGAACCTCATGAAAGCCCTTACGGTGGCCGAGAATATTTTTGTGAGCAATCTGCCGGGCCGCGCCGGGGTCGTAAACTACAAGGCACTCAACCAAAACACACAGGAACTGATCGACAGCCTGTCCCTCAAAATCAAACCTACCGATACCGTAAGTATGTTAAGCGTGTCCGAGCAACAAATGGTCGAAATTCTCAAAGCCCTGTCTCACAACTCCGAAATCATCATCATGGACGAACCCACAGCGGCCCTCAACACGCAAGAAGTAGAGGCTTTATACGGCATCATCCGCAAGCTCAAGGCCGACGGGAAGACCATTCTCTACATATCCCACCGCCTGCGCGAGGTATTTGACCTAGCCGACCGGGTTTCGGTATTACGCGACGGTGAGTTTGTGGGCACCCAAAAAATCGATAAAATTGACGAAAACACCCTCGTCGAAATGATGGTGGGGCGCGACATCTCCCAATTGTACCAATACACGGTGCATCCCTTTGGAAAAACCATGCTCCAAGTCGAAGGTTTGAGCCGAAAAGAACGGTTTGAGGATGTCTCCTTTACGCTCAGAGCAGGCGAGGTTGTGGGCATGGCCGGACTTATGGGCGGCGGCCGGGAAGAAATCGCCAAGGCCATTTACGGCTTGCGCCGGATCGATGCCGGCAGCATCACCGTCAACGGACAAAAAGCCGATATCCGCGGGCCTGCGGACGCCATCCAAAACGGCATCGGGTTTGTGACAGAAGACCGCAAGGATTCGGGCATCTTTGCCCTGATGAACGTGCGGGAAAACATCACCATCAATATCTTGCGGCTGATTGCCCAGCTCCGACTGATCTCCGCCAAAAAAGAGCGGGAGATTCTGGCCGAGTATACAAAACGTATGAATATGCGCTACGCCGGAGAAACCCAGCGCATCATGAACCTGTCGGGCGGCAACCAACAAAAGTTTGTGCTGGCCCGGGCTCTGGCCGCCGATTGTAAGGTGTTGATTTTATGCGAGCCCACCCGGGGCATCGACGTGGGCGCCAAAGCCGAGATTTACCGATTGCTTTCGGACTTGGCCGAACAGGGCTATGCCATGCTCATCATTTCTTCTGAATTGCCCGAGATCATGTCCATCTGTTACCGTACCCTGGTGGTGTACCATGGCAGGATCACCGGCAATATCCTGCGCGAAGAGATGCACGAAAACCTCATCATGCGGTGCGCAACAGGCGCTGAGACGTATTTCAGCCAGGGGGTGGACCTATGACCAACCGGGCCAAATTGTTCTGGTTTTACTGGGAGCGTTTTGGTATCCTTGCTATTCTGGCCTTAACGCTCGTCGTTTTTTCCATTCTAGCCCCCAATATTTTGCTGATCGGCAATCTGCTTACCGTGCTGTGCCGCGCCGCCATCGTAGCCATTCCCGCCATGGGCATGACCTTTGCCATTTGCTCGGGGGGCTTTGACTTGTCTGTGGGCAGCGTTGTGGGCCTGTCCACATGCGTGTGGGCGGCGGCCTTGCCTGTTGTGGGCATCGTGCCCGCCACCTTGCTTACGATGGCAGCCGGGGCCATGTGCGGCGTGCTGAATGGCCTGGCCATCACCAAACTCAAAATCGCTACGTTTGTGGCCACCCTGTCCATGAGTTTTATCTTCCGAAGCATCGCGCTGGTGGCCACCGACGGAGCCAAACAAATGATCAGCCGCACAGACAACATCGAAGCCAAGTTTTTCTCGCAAAACTACATTGTCTTTGGCCAGCGCATCCAATTGGTACAGTTTTTGATGATGGTGCTGGTGTTTGCCATCGGTTATCTGCTGTATCGATTCACCCGGTTCGGCGTCTACACCCGCAGCGTGGGCTCCCATGAACCCTCCGCCAGGACATCGGGATTGCCGGTGGATCAAACGCTGATTTTTGTGTTTATGCTCACCGGCGTCACGGCGTCCATATCCGCGCTGATCACCTCGTCCCAGCTTATGCAGGGCGCGGCCACCCTGGGAGTCGGC
>WQXF01000114.1 GCA_009784985.1 Clostridia bacterium
CTACTTTGTGATGCTGCGCGGCCATCCGCCCATTATTGTGTTGGATGAACGAAAGAAAGAATACTACGGGGCCTTGGAAAGTTATGACCGAAACGAGGATTTGACGCCGATGTATGCTTTTTTGCGGAGCGAGACCTGCGCTACTTGGGAAAAGGCTTTGACAAGGGCAAGTAATGGCGTATAATATGCCTATCAAACAGCGTTCGAAACCATGGGAGGATGTATGGTGAATCATGATTCTGGTGCAATTGATCGCATGCGGATCGAGGGTTTTCGCTCCATTCGCGAATGCGACCTTGAGCTTAAAAACATTAATGTATTGATTGGAAGCAATGGGGCGGGAAAATCGAATTTTATTTCGGTTTTTGAGTTCATTCGCGCTGCACTGGATAAACAACAGCTTGAGGAGTATGTCGGGAGGGCGGGCATGTCTTCTCTCCTCTTCAATGGCCCAAAAATAACAGAAGAGATTGCGATATTCTTATACTCAGGAGATGCTTCGTATAAATTTACATTTTACACCTCTGCCGAGAACAGCCTCTTTTTTCAGGAAACGTATCTGCGCGGACGTCATGATATCGTATCGGCCCATCGTTGGCGTGTGTATCATTTTCATGATACCGGCAGCACAGCAAAAGTAAAATGGGAGCACAATCTTTCCAATAATTTGATGTTCATGCCTGACGCATCGAATTTGGCCGCTTTTTTATTCCGCCTGAAAGTGCACTTTTCCGATCACTATGAGCGGATCATCACTGTCATTAAGCTCATAGCGCCCTTTTTTGATGACTTTATACTGCTCCCGAATGAAGGAAATAATGAGAAAATCGTGCTTCGCTGGCGTCAACGCGGCTGTGAGGACGTGTTTAATGCATCGCAACTCTCCGACGGCACTTTGCGCTTTGCATGCCTGGCAACCTTGTTGTTGCAGCCTACCGAGTTACAGCCTTCGGCAATCATCATCGACGAGCCGGAACTTGGATTGCACCCCTTTGCGATTGGGATTTTTGCGGAAATGGTGCAAAAAGCATCTGTGGATAAGCAGATCATTCTTTCTACGCAGTCTGTGGAACTGCTCAATCATTTTGAGGTGGAAGACGTGATCGTCGTCAATCATGATGAAATGAATGGATCAAGATTTGAGCGCTTGGACAAAGATGCATTGGCCGAGTGGCTGGAAGAGTATACACTGGGAGAACTCTGGAATAAGAATATTTTAGGAGGTAGATTATCGAAATGAAAAATGTCTACGTCCTATGTGAAGGCCAGACTGAAGAGGGATTTATCAACCGTGTGCTGGCGCCTTATTTGCTGCCAAGCGGCCTATATGTCTTTCCTATTATCATTACAACAAAGCGTACTGCGACGGCAAAACATCGTGGCGGTGTTTCTAGCTTTTCAAAAATACGCAAGGAATTACAGATGCTTTCCAAGCGCCACCCAAACGAGTTTGTTACCACGATGTTTGATTACTATGCGCTGCCTGGGGATACGCCCGGCATTGAAAATAATGATGTGGATGTGTATAGAAGGATTGCTGCCATCGAATCGGAAATAGACCACGATCTCGGTTTTCGAAATTGTTTCGTGAATTTGATGTTGCATGAGTTTGAGGCGTTGTTATTTGCTGATCCGCGCAAATTCGCTCCTCATGCTTTGGAAAGAGAAATTAAGGAAATCCAACGGGTAAGAGATGCGTTTGATACACCGGAGCATATCAATTGTTCAATACATACCGCACCGTCCAAAAGGCTGGAGGCGATCATTCCGAAGTACGCTAAAGTGATCTTTGGAACCCTTGTTGCTGAAAAAATTGGGATGTCACGTATCCTAGCTGAATGCAAGCACTTTGCTGGCTGGGTAGAAAAGATCAAATCTATCGCCTAAAATCCCAACCCCGGACAGACACATCCTGCCCCCGCCCGCATATCTTGCAGGCGGGGGGATTGTTTATGATCACGCCGGCATTGCTTTGGTTGCTCAAGGATGCGCTCTTTTTTCTATCCTACGTATCGGGCCGTTCCGCGTTCCCCAAACCGCTGCCAAGCCGGGAGGAGCAGGCTAACATTAAAAGTTGGCTGGAGCAGGGGGACGAGCACGCTCGGAACCTTTTGGTGGAACACAACCTGCGCTTGGTGGCCCATATCGCCCGCAAATACACCGTGCCCGGCATGGATTCCGACGACCTGATTTCCATCGGCACCATTGGCCTCATCAAGGGTGTGAATACATTTAAGCCCACCAACGGTACGCAACTTTCTACGTACTGTGCCAGGTGTATCGAAAACGAGATATTGATGGCCCTGCGCGCGGCACAAAAGCGCAAGAGCGATGTTTCGCTCCAAGACCCCATCGGCACCGATGGCGACGGCAACGTAATTACCCTTACCGACGTGCTGGGCACCGATGCCAACACCGTACCCGACGAGGTGGACAAACGTTACTCGCTCCAGCGTATGCAAAAATTGATTGAAACCCTGCCCAAACGGGAGCGTTTGGTGCTGGAGATGCGCTATGGTCTGCTGGACGGTGTCACCCGGCCGCAGCACGAGATTGCCGGTGTATTGGCGATTTCGCGATCTTATGTATCCCGGATTGAGAAGCATGCAGTGGAGCTTCTTAATGAGGGGCTGCAAAGCAAGCTTGTATAGCTTTACTCGTATTTGGTATACAATACAGTGGCAGGGAAAAGCGTGGTGTGAAGCGAATTACTTTGTATGGATGTAGGAAACATGACAGTTCGGGATCAGTTGGAAGAGCGGGAGCGGGCCAACCTGTCGGGGTTGGCCATGTGCAGCGCTGATACGCGGGGGCGCTTGCAGGCTTTGGAACCCTGCCCGTTGCGTACCAACTTCCAGCGTGACCGGGACCGCATCCTGCATTCAAAGGCCTTTCGGCGCTTAAAGCACAAAACACAGATGCTGTTTGCGCCCGACGGCGATCATTACCGTACCCGGCTCACCCACACGCTGGAGGTTTCCCAGGTGGCCCGCACCCTGGCGCGCTCATTGGCGCTCAACGAGGACTTGGCCGAGGCCATCGCTCTGGGGCACGATCTGGGCCACACCCCCTTTGGGCATGCGGGGGAGCGTGTGCTGGACAGGGTGATCCCCGGCGGTTTCCGGCACACAGAGCAGAGCCTGCGGGTGATTGATCGCCTGGAGCGGGACGGCCAGGGCCTTAACCTCACCTTTGAGGTGCGCGACGGCATTGCCCATCACTCCGGTGATATGCAGCCCCAAACGCTGGAGGGTCGGTGCGTGCATCTGGCGGATCGTATCGCCTATATCAATCATGATATCGACGATGGGCTTCGGGCAGGCCTGATCCACCCGGGCGACCTGCCAAAGCGATCCCTGGCGGTGCTGGGCAACTCCCACGGTGCGCGGATCGACACGATGATTGGGGATATCGTGTGCACCAGTAACCGCAAGCCGGATATCCGGATGTCGGAGGCGGTGTGGGAGGCAACCGATCTTTTACGGGATTTTTTATTTGAACGCATTTACCTGGGCCCTTTGGCCCAGAAAGAAGAGCGTAAGGCGGCCCGTATGTTGGAGGAGTTGGTGGCTTATTGCATTCACAAACCCCAGTGCATGCCCATGGAATATGTGCGAATTTGCGAGGTTGAGGGGGTTGAACGGGGCGTGTGCGACTTTGTGGCCTGTATGACCGACCGTTACGCCATGCGCTGCTATAAAGAATGGATATGAAGACTGGGTGCTGTGAAATTCTTGACGGTCCGTGCAGGAAATGTTCGTATCACGGCGAATGAAAGTAGGACGGTGATCGGTTGGCTGGGCGCTTTTCTCCCGTGTGGCTGGACGAGCTTCGTGCCCGGGCGGACATCGTAACCCTGGTGTCCGAATACGTGGCGCTCAAACAAAACGGCCGTAGGTATTGGGGGCTTTGCCCGTTTCATACCGAAAAAACCGCCTCGTTTAGCGTGGATGCCGACCGCCAGGTGTACCATTGCTTCGGCTGCAAGGCCGGGGGCAGCGCGATCCAGTTTGTGATGGACATTGAGCGCCTGGAGTTCCCGGAAGCGGTACGCCACATCGCCGAGCGGGTGAACATGCCCCTGCCCGAGTTGGTGAACGATCCCCAGTACGAGCGGACACGATCCCTTAAGGAGCGCATCTACGCGGCAAACAAGGCGGCGGCCCATTGGTATCACGAGCGCCTGTGGACGCCGGAAGGCGAGGAGATGCTGGATTACCTGCACGGCAGAGGGCTGGACGACGCTACGATCCGCCGGTTTGGCCTGGGGGCTTCCGGCAGCGGCTGGGGGGAGTCATCATCCCTGACACGGGCGCTGGCTGCCCAGGGTTTCTCCGTTGAGGAGCTGGTGCAGGCCGGATTGGTATCTGCCAAGAACGAACGAACCTACGACATGTTCCGCCAGCGCGCGCTGTTTCCTATTATCAGCGCTCACGGCCAAGTATTGGGCTTTGGCGGACGGGCCATGGGTGACGCCCAGCCCAAGTACCTCAACACCGCCGAGACACCCGTGTTTAACAAGCGGCTGGGCGTGTACGCCATCAACCTGCTGCGCAAGGTGCGCAACTTGCGGCGGGTGGTGCTGGTTGAAGGGTACATGGATGTGGTGTCCCTGTCCCAGCACGGCGCCGTGGGGGTGTTGGCCACATTGGGTACGGCGTTAACAGCCGAGCAGGCCCGCCTGATCAAACGCTACGCCCCCGAGGTGTGGGTGGCTTACGATGGTGATACGGCAGGCCAGCAGGCGATCCTTCGCGCCCTGGACGTACTGGAGGCTGAGGAAGCGCCTGCGAAGGTGCTCACCTTTGCCGATGCAAAGGATCCCGACGACTTTATCCGGGCCAAGGGGATCGCGGCCTTTGAGGCCCTTAAGCCCCAGGATGGCGTGGTGTATCGCATGGACCATTTGGCCCAGTCCTATGACTTAAGCGAGGAATCCGGGCGGGTGGAGTATGCCAAGGCCTGCGCGGCGGTGCTGCGCAAGGTGCGGGAGCCGGTGGAGTTGGAAAACCATGTGCGGCACCTGAGCCTGATGACCGGATTTTCACGGGATGTGCTGGTTGCCCAGATCGGCCGCGGCGCGGCAGGGGTCACCACCCAAGCCAACTACGTGCCCAGGCGCAGCCCACTGTCCCCCCCCGCATCGGCATTGCCCGATCACCTAAAGGCCGAACGTTCTCTGCTTACGCTGCTTTCGGCCAAACGCATCGACAAATCGCTGCTGGAGGATGTGGAATTTACCGATCCGCTGTACCAAGAGCTGACGCACCGGCTGATGGAAGGGAGCACACCCTCCGCCATACTTGATGAAGTGGCCGACGAAGCCGAGAAGCGGGCGATTGCCGAAATATTCGGCACGGAACTAAAGGGTGAGGAAGAACAAGCGCTGCAGATTGCGTCGGATTGCCTGGCGCGGATGCGGCGATACAGGATAGAGCAGCGCATCACCGCGCTGAGGCAGGAGATCGAAACCGCCACTGCCGAAGGGAAGCGCGGCTTGATGGCCCAGGTAGTGGCGCTGATGGAAGAACTGAAGCGGTTGAAGGCGGGCCGAAAGGAATGAGGGAATGAGCATAACGCCGGATGCAAAGCAAACCAAGGTTGACGAGCTGATGGAATCCGGGAAAACCAAAGGCATGTTAACCTACACGGAGATCATGAACCAACTCGTTGAGCTGGAGATTGAGCCTGATCAATTCGATAAGATCCTGGAGACCCTCGAGTCTATGGGTGTTGATGTGGTCAACGAAATCGACATCGTGGAGGAAGAGGAGGCCGAAGCCACTCCCGAGCCTGTGGAGGCCGAGAGTGAGCTTGCCGTGCCCGAGGGGATCAGCATCGACGACCCGGTGCGCATGTACCTCAAAGAAATCGGCAAGGTGCCCCTGCTCACCGCCGACGAGGAAATTGAAATTGCCCAGCGCATGGAGTTGGGCGATGAAGTCGCCAAGCGCAAACTGGCCGAGGCCAACTTGCGCCTGGTGGTGTCCATCGCCAAACGGTACGTGGGCCGCGGCATGCTTTTTCTCGACTTGATCCAAGAGGGAAATTTGGGGCTGATCAAAGCAGTAGAAAAGTTTGACTACCGCAAAGGCTATAAATTCTCTACCTATGCCACCTGGTGGATTCGCCAGGCCATCACCCGCGCCATTGCCGATCAGGCTCGTACCATCCGCATCCCCGTGCACATGGTGGAGACCATCAACAAGCTGATCCGTGTGTCCCGCCAGCTGCTGCAAGAGAAGGGCCGTGAGCCCCTGCCCGAAGAGATTGCCCGGGAAATGGCCATCTCCGAGGAAAAGGTGCGAGAGATCATTAAGATCGCCCAGGAGCCTGTGTCTTTAGAAACCCCCATTGGCGAAGAAGAGGACAGCCACTTGGGCGACTTTATCCCCGACGATGACGCCCCGGCCCCCGCCGAAGCCGCTTCCTTTACTTTAATGAAGGAACAGCTGCTTAGCGTGCTGGATACCCTGACCCAGCGCGAGGAAAAGGTGCTGCGCCTGCGCTTTGGGTTGGACGACGGCCGCCAGCGCACTTTGGAAGAAGTGGGCAAGGAGTTTAACGTAACCCGGGAGCGCATCCGCCAGATTGAGGCCAAGGCGCTGAGAAAACTGCGTCATCCCAGCAGGTCTAAGAAGTTGAAGGATTTTTTGGATTGATAGAAACCTAAAAACATCAGTAGGTTCAAAACAGAGCCTGCTGTTTTTTATACAAGCAGGAGGAAGATCATGTATTGTGTGATTCAAGAACGACAGCGGAAGAAGCCCAATCTAAACGGGCACTATCGAGATTTGGAGGTATATAGTTCCACAATCGATGGTGGTTTGCCCATGTACACGTATCGTTACGCTTCAGAGCGCTTTGAGAGACCCATCAGTACGGTCTATAAAATATCAATCCATCAGAGCAAGAGAATGAGCGGCGTGGTTGCCAAGAAACAATTCGTGGTAACTACCGTCGATTATTATAGCCTTGCGGAACAGGGGATTACAGAATGTGTAAAAGCAGAAAAGATGGTGTCGATTGCAACCAAGTTGGGTATTTCGGTTGATTTCCTATGGGAATTGATTGCTAAAAAAGTCGATCCATTGGAAGATAGAATCAGAAGGGAATATGGACAATCGATAGAATGCCAAACCCACATCAAGCATTTATTTATTCTTTCAGAATACCACGCACAGAAAGAGAAATTCGCAAGGCGTTATGGCGTAAGCGATGATACGTACGATTATTGCTTTAATGTATTTGGCGAGATCATGAATCAAGCTTATATTGATAGAATTATTGAGGCCCACACATGGAGAGAAAAAGCATATAACAGCAGCTATGATGACGCAAAGTTATTGAATCCTGCTAAATCTAAATATAATAACGAGGAACGGCTTATTCTGCATAGGTTTTATCGTGATTTATCCAAGATATATCATCCTGACAGGAACCCCAAAGGGGATACCCACAATGAAATGGTGTGTTTGAACAAGGTAAAAAAAGAGTGGGGATTATAATAAGGCCTTGTCGCTAAAGTAAAATTTGATAATAGGAAGCGTTGACTTTCTCTTTGTGTAGCTATATATTATTATCGTAAAAAGAGTAAGGAATAACGGAGGATGTTTTGAATGACCAAGTTTTTTACAGCATTCACCACAGAGATTGACGACACAGAAGCCGCTGTGCGAGAAATATGCGAGCAACTGAAGCCACAAGAAAATTCATTAAAGGATACAATTGGAATTGTTTATTTCTACTATGAGTATGTTGAAATGGATGTATGCCAAGCCATTATAGACGCCTTGCCTTTTGAGATTGTGGGTTGCGTATCCACGTATATCGCAACAAACAAACAATACGCTGATGTTGCTCTGTCAGTAACAATGATTACAAGTGACGACGCTTATTTCGCTGTCAAGACTTTGGAGGGTTTGGATACCAAATCAAAAGAGCAGATTGCTGATGAGATAACCCAGGTGTTAGCTGATTTTTCTGCACCGGTGGCTCCAAAGATCGTTATGCCTTTTTTAGCGCCACTGCCACACTTCAGCGGCGATGAATTGGTAGCGGTGGCAAACGCGCTGCCCAAGCCTTTGCCGCTGTTTGGAACAGTTGCGTTTAACATGGAAACCACAGAGGGAAACCATTTTGTTGTGGGGAGTGGCAAAATATCCACGTCCACATTTGCTTTTGTTGCTTTTTATGGCAACATAGAGCCCAAATGTCATATCACTTCGTCGTTTGCTTTTGATGAAGGCGTCAGTGATAGCGCAGAAATCACCGAAGCCGACGGCCCGGTTCTAAAGGCGCTGAATGGGATGCCCGCGGTTGAATACTTAAAAAAATTGGGCATTATAACCCATGAGAACTCTGTGGCGGGCTCCGGGATCTGGGCTGTTCCTGCTATTTTGATCTATCCAAACGGCACAAAAACCGTCCGCGCTTTCCTCGGGATTCTGAAGGGTACGGAATACATCTTTGCGACAGGAGCCATGGAAGAAGGCGCGAAGGTGATGTTTGGCTATTTAAATGGCGAAAAAACCATAGCCAGCGCCGAACAACTGATGAAGGAAATAACCGCTAATAAAGAAAACGATATTCTGGCCTATAGCTGTGCGGCGAGAGCATGGTCTTTGGGCGTAAAGTTTTTTGCGGAAGCGCAAACCCTTGCCAAATGTGCAACCGAGTATGAAAGAGTCAACAACGCCACCTTTCATTATAGCGTAACCTATTCGGGAGGGGAAATATGCCCGGTTTATGATAATGAAGGAAACCTTATCAATTGTTTGCACAATTATACATTTATCGCTTGTGCATTTAACAGGCTATCCTAATGAAAGAGCTTGATACTATGGATCAAACGGCAAATGTTTCGCAGTTGGCAACATTGCAAGATGAAATTCGCAGGTTGCAAGTAGAGTTGCGCACCGCAAACCGTGGGTTATTGCAGCGAGACCGCACAATTTCCGTTATGGAAAACAACTTTAGCGTAAAAATGAATATGTCCCGCGTGCTTGCCAGTGAAAATGAAAAGCATAAGCGTTTCCTTGCGCATTTGATGCGATACAATGTGGATTTTTTGATTCTTCTGGACTTGAATCTCAATATTAAATACTGCTCTGATATTTTCTTGCAAAAAATCGGCGTAAAATATATAGATGAAATTGAAGATAAACATATACTGGACGTATATCGCACATTTGCCTCTGGGGATTTGTTTGAGCAAATCAAGGGTGGGATTGACCTTGCTATCGAAAAAAAAGAGCCTCTTCATGTTGATGTTGTGGCCGACATCGAGAATAAAAATGAGTATCGGGCTTACCGCATTATCCACATACCGATATTTGAAAATGGCCTGCATGGGCTAATCATTGACTGGAGCGATACCACCGACATCATCGATGCAAAAAACGCGGCGGAGGAAGCAAGCAAAAGCAAGAGCCGATTTCTTGCCACGATGTCCCACGAGATCCGTACGCCGCTAAACGCGATTATCGGTATAGCCCAAATCGAGCTGCACAGGGGAAGTTTGCCCGACGGTTTTGCTACCGCATTAGAGAAGATCAATAGCTCCAGCAACCACTTGCTTGGAATCATCAATGATATTCTGGATTTATCCAAAATTGAAACGGGGAAG
>WQXF01000115.1 GCA_009784985.1 Clostridia bacterium
ATAGGCGGTTTGGTTCCCTTCGGCGTCCCACACTTGGGTGAGCCGGCCCAGGGCGTCGTATCCGAACCGGCGCGTGTTGCCCAGGGCGTCGGTTTCTTGGACCACCCGGCCCAGGGCGTCATACCCCCGCCGCCAGGAGTGCCCCAGCTTGTTGGTATACCCAACGGCGCGGTTCAGCACGTCGTATTCGTAGCGTTCTTCGTTGCCCTGGCCGTCCGCGATACAAACCGGGTTGCCCGCGGCGTCGTAGGTGTAGCGTTTTTCGGCGCCCGCCTCGTCGGCCTCTCGGATCACCCGGCCCAGGGCGTCGTACGCAAAGTGGCGGCTGTTACCCAGCGCGTCCTGTATCCGCTCCATATTGCCCAGCGCGTCGTAAAAATACCGTGTCTCCGCGCCATCGGGCCCCACAACCTCGGTGACCCGCCCCATGGCGTCGTAACCGTAGGTCGTCCTGCCCCCGGCCTCATCGGTTAACGCGGCCAGGCGGTTCAGCGCGTCGTACTCCGCGGACCTGTCGTATCCCCTGGCATTGGTGCGGCTCACCAGATTCCCATTGGCGTCATAGCTATACCGCGTGGTTTTGCCTTCCGCGTCGGTCTTTTCGGTCACCCGCCCCAGGGCGTCGTGGGCAAAGATCTCAAGCGCCCCGCCGGGGTGCTTTTTTTGCACCGGTTGACCCAGGGGATTGTAAGCGTATTCGTACACGCCGCCCCCGGCGTCTTGCTCGCGAATCAAGCGGTTGCAGGCGTCGTAGGCGTATTCGGCGCGGTTGCCCAAAGCATCGGTAAACGAAAGAATATTTCCTTCGCCGTCATACGCATAACAAGTCTGGCCCCCTAGCGGATCGGTCACCCGCTCCACCTGGCCCTCCGGCGTATAGGCGATGTTTGTGATCCCGCCCAGCGGATCGGTAACCTGTGTCAACCGATTGTTCCGGTCGTATACATAAGCATAGGTATTGCCAAGGGCGTCGGTGACGCCGGTTTGATTGCCGTTGGCATCATGGGTATACGTGCTGCATTGGCCGTCCGGATGCTGGATCCGCGTCAGGCGCCCCAGCTCATCGTATGCAAAAACCGTTTTGTGGCCCAACGCGTTTTCCGTGCCGCAAACCCGATTCAACGCGTCGTAACCAAGGTGAGAGACGGACCCGTCCCCATGGGTAACGGCGGTCAATTTGCCGCAGGCATCGTAGGCATAGCACGCCTGATTACCCATCGCGTCCACGGTAGCCACAACACGGCCTGCCCCATCGTAAGAAAACCGGGACGTGTTGCCCCTGGCGTCGGTGGCGGCATCCAGCCGCCCCATGGCATCATAGCAATAGGAGGACTTTTCGCCCAAGGCGTTGGTTTCCTCGGTCTTTCTGCCCGCGGCATCGTAGGCAAAGCGTGTTATGCCGCCCATGGCATCGTGCAGAGCGGTATGTCTGCCCATGGCGTCATACGCAAGGCCGGTTTCAAACCCAAGGGGGTCAACGCGTACGATAGGCCTGCCCTTGGCATCGTACCCATATCGGGTGGTATGGCCGTTTTTGTCCGTCATCAAAACAAGACGCCCGCACACATCATATTCGTATTGCGCCGCATGGCCGCTTGGGGATATCTCTTTGGCTACTTCGCCGGTTTCATGATACACAATGTGCTTCTCGTGCCCTTCGGCATCGGTTAAACGAATCGGCTTGTTCTGCGCGTTATACGCCGTAAGGGTTTCGTTACCCCGCGCGTCCTTTTCGCTTTGCACATATCCGTTGGGCGTATGCTGATACGTGACGGTATGGCCAAGGGCATTGGTTTTCGCCCGCAGTTTTCCGGCATCGGTGTAGGCATAGGCAGTCTCTTGGCCCATAGCGTTCTGTACGTTTACAATGCGCCCGGCCGCATCATACGTTAAACGGGTGGTATGGCCCATGGGATCCGTTGTTTCAATCGGATTGCCCTTGCCGTCATTTGTGTATTGGATGGCCTGCCCCAACTCGTTTCTGGATTCCACCAAAAACCCCTGTTCATCGTATGTATACTCCTTTGCGGAGCCGTTGGAGTAGGTGATGCGGGTGCGGTTTCCACGCCCGTCGTACTCGTATGTCTCCCGCAGGCCGTCGGGGGCCGTACGGGTGATGAGCCGCCCCAGCTTGTCGTAAGCCATACGCTGCGCCGTGCCATCCGGATACAAAATGGCGGTTACGTTGGAGGTTTGGCCGGCATACTTGTACCGCGTGGTATGTCCCAACGGATCGCTTTCCTCAACGCGCCGGCTCAGAGAATCGTAGGTATACGTTGTTTCGCCATCGTTATCGGTATGGGAAACGATGCGGTTGTCCTCATCGTAAAGGATCTCGCTAAAATAGCCGTTCCCGCGCTCATACCGGTTGCGACACTCGTTGGGGAAATACGAATAAGTTCCTTTTTCTTCCTCGGTGACGGTTTGGGAAACGACTTTGCCGTCACGGTATTCATTCGCGAGAATGATTTGTCCGTTAAAATCCTGTATGGTCGTCAGCAGGCAATTTGCATCATATGCATACACCAAGGTGTCGCCGTCCGCATTTGTCATCTGTACAAGATTGCCGCTGGTGTCATACCCGTATGTTATGGTGCGGCCCGCGCTGTCGCTGATGCCGCTGATGTTCTCGCCTTCATATGCAAACGACAGACTTCCGCTGATGCCCGAAATCTGGGTCAGCTTTCCATCGGCTTGTGTAACAAAATCAACGCTGCCCGAAGGCGAAATGATTTTTGTGAGCAGCCCTTCGGCGTCAAAATACACACACGAAAGGTCTTCATGCCGCAACAAAAAGCCGCCGTCTTTTTCTTTGATTAAACGGAAAGCAGATCCGGGTTTGCTTTTGAAGGAGCCGTCATTTTCTTTGTCAAAGTACACAATGGCGCCCTTGGGCAGGAGAGCCCGGGCAAACGTTTCTTGTATTTCCAACCGGTGAGAAAAACTGTGAGACCAGCCATTGCCCATGCCGGCCTTTAGCTGCCCCAAGCTGGAATCATAATGCCGGGCGAACTTCAGAGGCGGCTTACCCTCCAACGAAATATCCTCGTACTGCCAAACGAAAGCGCCGGTGAGCAAATTGATGGGGTCACCAAAACAGAATTCGGGAACCGTCGGGAACTCGATCAATTGGCTCCAAAACTCCTTCAGCAGGTCATCCAAACCTTCGCCGGTCGCAAAGGCAAGGAAGAGCGTTTTAAGATTGTCCGAAGCGAATCCATCCATGCCCACAAACACCGTCGCGTGGGAGGAGATTCCTTCCAAGTAATCATAGATCTGCGCAAACTGCTGCTGATACTTTTTGTCGCAGAGAGGGATTTCCTGAATCAAACCAGTAAGTATTTGGGAGACATACGCTTTTCGCGTATTTGCTTCGTTTTTCCGCATGCCGGAAAAACCCGAAACCGAGCTCCTGAAGGAATGGCAGATGGCTTCGGATGGGATCGATATCTGCCCCATTCTTTTGATCAAACCATTGATGTCATCACATGCGGATGCCCGGGCCGAAAACAAAGCGTCCGATTTGCTTTTCAGCTGGTTCAGTTTATCGATTTTCCAACTCATATGTTGCGCTGCACACATAATTTTATCCTCCAGTTATCCTCGAGAATCGCTCAGTTGACATTATCCGATTTGCGCAAGATGTCTGCCAAGGCTTTTGTCCACTTCCTGCAGTTGCTCCGTTGCTTCTTTCAGGGCGGTTGCTACGCGTGACAGCATGGTTTCCAGGCGCACAACCATCGCCTTTTCCGCGGTTAAGACATGGATGATGCTGTCTCTTGTTTCACCGCAAGAGATGGCCAGGCTATCGATCAACCCATCATACTTGCTTGGGATGGTCTCGCCGAGTTCAGTGGTAATGTTGCTCCGCAATCGCGCAAGGCTTGAGAGCGTTCTGTCTATGCGGACATGGAGTTGCCTTGGCCTGTCGTCGTCGCGCTCTGCGCTGATGCCGCTTAAATTCATGTTTTGATTTGCCATGGCGCCTCTACCTCCTTGCGTCTAACTTTTCGATTTCCATCAGAAAGTTCGCGATCGCCGCTTCGGTTTCCTCATGGGTGCTCAGAAAGGTTTTGATGAAGCGCGTGTCGATGTTTGATAATAATTCTTTGGCGGCGGGCGAAATTTTCCTGGTTATCATAGAACCGGACAAAATCGAAGAAAACTGCTTTAAAATGCTTTCTAGCGCCTCGCTGGTGCTGGTGTGTACGTTTTTTAGTTCTTGCAGCCGCGCGTACTCCGGCTTGTCCACACAAACGTGATTTGCCATTGGTTAAACCTCCATCTATGCATACTGTCTTATGCTGGTTGCAGCACTATAGCCGGCTGAGTTCGGCTTGGAGCCGGATGATTGTTCTCTTTTGCGCGGCAATTGCATCCTGCAGCCTCTGCCTTTGGGATTGCGCGTTCGTGAGGATCCTGCTTACTTTAACGAGGTCATCATCCATTTCCTTCAAGCCGGCGCCCACTTCTTCTTTTACGAGCTTTGCGGCCATTCCCACAAAGGCATCTTTCACAACCACGTCTCTTAGCATTTCGTCCATAAGCAGAGCGCGCTTTTTGATGTTCCAATCGGTAATCTTTGTGTTTACGTTGGAAATCGTGGTGGTGAGCGCCGCCAACGCATTTTCGAGCGGTGTCAATTTTGCTTGTTCCGCGCTGATTTGCGCGCGCAGTGCGCGCCGTTTGGCTGCAAGTATCGCTTCTGCCGCAGCTGTAGATGGATTTGTTGTCATATGCGTGCTCTCCTTTGTTTCCTGGTTACATAAAAAGGAATTTTGATATGTGTAAGTCAAAATGCTGCTACTTATAGTATACTCAATTCACAGAATGTAGGCAAGATGTTTTTGGAAAAAGATATATTCATCCCCAATTCATCCCCCAATCAAACTTTCTCTTTAATTCCAAGTCCGGTTGTGATACAATCATTTACTGGGCGCAGCCCCGATTATTAACTTAGAGGAGATGGATCATAAATGGCTATCGTAACATCAAAGGAAATGTTCAAAAAAGCATATGAGGGCGGATATGCGATCGGCGCGTTTAACGTGAACAATATGGAGATCGTGCAGGGCATCACCGAAGCCGCTGCCGAGGTACGTGCGCCCTTGATCCTGCAGGTATCCGCAGGTGCGCGCAAGTACGCCAAGCACGTGTACCTCATGAAGCTCATTGAGGCGGCCATTGAAGACACGGGCCTGCCGATTTGCGTCCATCTGGATCATGGCGAGGACTTTGAGGTGTGCAAATCCTGCATAGACGGCGGCTTTACCTCCGTGATGATCGACGGCTCCAAGCACAGTTTTGAAGACAATATCAAGCTCACAAAGCAGGTTGTAGAGTACGCCCACGACCGTGGCGTTACCGTAGAGGGTGAGCTGGGCAGGCTGGCCGGGGTAGAGGACGACGTGAATGTGTCCGAAGAAGACAGCAGCTACACCCGGCCGGAAGAGGTAGAAGAGTTTGTATCCCGCACGGGCGTGGATTCCCTGGCCATCGCCATTGGCACCAGCCACGGGGCGTTTAAGTTTAAGCCCGGCCAAAAGCCCGAACTGCGTTTTGACATCCTAAAGGATATTGAGCGCCGCCTGCCCGGATTCCCCATCGTATTGCACGGCGCGTCTTCGGTGATCCCCGAGTATGTGGAGATCATCAACAAAAACGGCGGTAATCTGGCCGACGCCATCGGCATCCCCGAAGAGATGCTGCGGGAGGCCGCCCGCAGTGCGGTTTGCAAGATCAACATCGACTCTGATCTGCGCCTGGCCATGACCGCGGGGATTCGCCGCCACTTTGCGGAGAATCCCACCCACTTTGACCCCAGGCAATACCTAACCCCCGGACGCGCCAACATCCGCGCCCTGGTAAAGGCAAAGCTGGTGAATGTATTAGGTTGCGACGGAAAAGCGTAAAATAGTGAACAATTAACAGTGAACAGTGAACAATAGGTTACGGCGTAGCTTATTGTTCACTGTTCGTTGTTCAATGTTCACTAACCGGAGGCTAATATGCAGCTTCATAAAAATCAAATTGTGGAGTTAGAAGTCGATTCTTTCGGTTTGGACGCCGTGGGGGTGTGCCGTTGGGGCGAGGCGGGTTTGGTAGTGTTTGTGCCGGGGGCGCTGCCTGGTGAGCGGATCCGGGCACGAATCGTAAAGGTAGAGAAAAGGCACGCCTTCGCCCGGCTGGAGGGAATCGACAGACCCTCGCCCCACCGTGTGGAGCCCCCTTGCCCGGTATACCGGCGCTGCGGTGGATGCGTGGCCCAACACATGAGCTACCCGCAATCGCTGGAGTTCAAGCGGCTGCAGGTGCAGGACTGTTTGAGGCGCATCGGCGGAGCGGCCTTTGCCGATGTAGACGTGTTGCCCGTGCTGGGTTTGGACGAGCCCTGGTTTTACCGAAACAAGGGCTCCTTTCCCGTAGCTGGCCGATTGGGCGCGCCCCGCATCGGCTTTTACGCCCCACGGTCCCACGAGGTGATCGACGCGCCCATGGGCTGTATGATTCAGCATCCCGCGGCCAATAGGCTGGTGGCTGCTGTGCGCGCTTGGATGGTGGCCCATCACATCGCTCCTTATAATGAAGCTGCCCACACCGGCACGCTGCGCCACATCGTGGTGCGAACAACCCGTGCCGGCCAGGGGATGGTGATCTTGGTATCCAGGGAGCCCTCGCTGCCCGCCGCAGAACAGCTGGTGGAGGCGCTCCAGGCATCGGAGCCGGGGCTTGCGTCGGTGATGCTCTGCCATAACCCCGCCCGGACCAATGTGATACTGGATGGGACCCTTCGTGTGCTGTGGGGCGCAGATGTATTGGAAGAGACCCTGTGCGGCCTGCGCTTTCGGTTATCGCCTTTCTCTTTTTTTCAGGTGAATCCGGCTCAAACCGAGGTGCTGTATGAACAAGTGCTTGCCTTTGCCAACCTTACCGGCTCTGAAACCGTGGTGGACGCCTATTGTGGCGCGGGTACGATTTCGTTGCTGCTGGCGCAAAAAGCCGGGCGGGTGATCGGCATCGAATCGGTTCCCCAAGCCGTGGCCGACGCCCGGGCCAACGCTGTGCGCAACGGCATATCCAATGCCGAATTTGTGCTGGATCAAGCCGAGCGAGCTTTGCCCGATTTGGTGGCCCGCGGCCTTGCGCCCCAGGTGGTGGTGGTGGATCCGCCGCGCAAGGGCTGTGATCCCGCTCTGCTGGCCGCCATTGCCAAGGCCGCGCCCCGCCGCGCGGTGTACGTATCCTGTAATCCCGCCACCCTCGCCCGGGACGTTTCCGTCCTAAACAATGCCGGTTATTGCGCCATCAGAGTGCAACCGGTGGACATGTTCTGCTGGGCCGGTGATGTGGAAACCGTAATGCTATTGGAAAGATTTGAGTAAAATATTTTTTCTTTTTGCAGTTTATTATCGATTTTTAGTAGAAAAGCATTGCGCGTACAGTAAGGAAATAAGGCGATATTGTTACAAAAGATGCGGCGAGAGCGATTAGAACAATTAATTAATAATTTTCGTGGGATTTTGATCTATTAAGTGGATTCAAAATAATTCATAGCAAACAAAAGTTCTGTTTTTATTATGAAAGCAGGGCTTTTTTGCTTATTTCTTTTGAAGTATTTGCACAAAAAATGAAGTAAAAGATAAGGCATATTAAGCGGGGTTTAAGTTGTATTCTATACATTCCTCTTGCTATAATCGCCCTTGCAAAGGGGCAAGTATGCCGTTTGCGACACGAAAGTTCTTTATACGACCGATTTACCGCGTCGCGCACAACTGAGGAGGAAGAAAACACATGAGAAAACATACCAAAAGGGCCATAGCGCACCTGCTGCTGCTCTGCATGTTATTTGCCACAGGCTTTGGCGAAGCGCTTGCGGGAGCAAGGCCTGGTTTCCATGCCCCACATAATGGCCACGTTGATTCCAGCCAGGACAGGCCGGTCTTTGGCCTGCCGGGGCTTGGCGGAGGCCATGCATCATGCGGCGACGAATCATGCGACGATAATCACGAGCTCGACATAGATGGCGAACCAGATCCCGAAGATGAGCCCGGCTCCGACGGCGAGCGTAATGTTCCACCGAAATTTACCGGCGAGTTCGATTTTATTTCCAACGCCACCATCAATGCCGTGTTCGGTACGAAGCCCGGATATGGTTTTGACGCCATCGTTGGCACTAGCGCGGCGCCAAGTGTTGGCGCCAAGTTTGATTTGGACGATGACCTGGACTTTGATGCCGGTGGAGAGCCGGGCGAAGGTGCTGAACCCGGCGAGGGCGATGAATCTGATGAAGGTGACGAATCAGATGAAGACGATGAATTAGATAAAGACGATGAATCTGCTGACGCTGATGATGAATCAGATGAAGATGACGAATCCGAGGACGCCGATGAGCCTGATGAAATCGATGAAGAGATGATGACCCTTTCGCCTTTGCCCCAAGGGTTTGAGATTGATGTGATGGGGGATTGGCTTGCGGAATTGATGGCTCCTGCCCAGGCAATGGATGAATTGTGCACGCATCAGAATACATGGGGTGAATGGACCGAGTTTCAGGCTGCGAGCTGTGCTTCGGATTTGATTCAAAAAAGGGCATGCGCTGAATGCGAGTATATAGAATACCGGTCGGTCCCTAATACAAAGCTAACGCATCGTTTTGCTGGTGATGAGGCTCTCATGAGGCCTTTGAATTCAAAGCTGGATAGTTTACCTGGGTATGTGGAGATTCCAAGAGGTTCTGAAACCTACTATAAATGCGGCCAATTGGTGCTGAGCAGTTCTGGCAATAGTGGAAATCTGACGGGTGTGCAGTGTACAATCTGCGGCTGGTTTCAAGCACAAAATGTTGTGCCCAATGCTGATGCTCCGATTTGGCATGATCCACAAAACCTTGTGACGGTCTTTGTTACCAAGCACCCCACGTGTGGCGCGGCGGGTGAGAGGATCGCATACTGCACACAATGCGAAACACATTCGGTAGAAAGAATTGATGCGCCAGCAGGGCATGCGCCTGTCGAGGTGCCCACAGGCGAAGCGCATGCTTGCTTTGGGTATGGGTACGAGATGATTTGCCAAAAGGTAATATTTAGGGACAAGAACGTGACCGTGGTTTGCGGCTTTGTTGATTATGCAGGTTGGAAAGGTGATGAGACGCACGAAGGGCCAGGCCCCGCCGCGACATGTACCGATCCGCAGGTTTGTGAGGTTTGCGGGGATGAACTAGCGGGTGCACATGGTCACGACTGGGACGAGGGCGAAGTAAAAACCCTCCCGCTATGCAATGTGGACGGAGTAAGGGAACTGACCTGCAGAAACAACGCGGCGCACAAAAAAGAAGTCCCGGAGCCTGCGGACGGCCAAACGCACAATTACGTGGCGGTTGTCACCGCGCCCACGTGCGAAACGTGGGGCTACACAACGCATACCTGCTCACGGTGCAGCAACAAATATAGGAGCGCATTCGTC
>WQXF01000116.1 GCA_009784985.1 Clostridia bacterium
GGGGGAAGTGGAGGCAGCGGGGGCGGCGGCGGATCCACCACAGCCATTACCGCCACCCTTACAAACCCCAATGGGGGCTCCATCGTTAACTTCCGCGAGAAGCCCGGCCTAAATACCAGGATATTGGCGGAGCATCGGGTGGGCAAAACCGTAACGGTGCTGGGTTACTACAACGTGGATTGGGCCCAGGTTTCCATCGATGGTGTGACCGGTTTTGTAAGCAGGCATTTTTTGAGGTTATAGCCCCGGACTATCAGAGCGGCGGGATGCCGAGGGCGGCATCCCCTACAAATAGGAACCGCACCCATAAACGCGCATGGCCGTAATCCCGTAGGGGACGCCGCCCTCGGCGTCCCGTCCCTGGGGTGGTCAATACGCGATCCGGCTCTCCACACGGGGGCCGGTTTTGCTTTTGCGCACAAATTGACATTCCCCGCAAGTTTCGATATACTACGCATACTAAAACACGCGGAGGAAATCATCCATGGCCGCAACAAGCAATCCCCAGGAAAGCCCTCTTTACCCTATCGTATTGCTTCCCGCGTATAGGCCCGATGGCGGCCTGCCGCAGTTGGTAGAGAAACTCCGCGGGCGCGGTATGGCCGTGCTGGTGGTGGACGACGGCAGCGGTGAGGCTTTTTTTCCGTTTTTTGATCAATGCGAGGCCCTAGGCGCACGGGTGATCCGCCACGCAGTGAACCTGGGCAAGGGCCGCGCCCTCAAAACCGGGCTAAACGAAATTCAACTGGCTTATCCCGATGCAAGGGGAGTGGTCACCGCCGATGCCGACGGCCAGCACACCCCCGAGGACATCCAAAAGGTAGCCCTGGCCCTCCGGGAGCATCCCGATACGCTGATCATGGGCGGGCGGGCGTTCTGTGGCAAGGTGCCGTGGAAGAGCCGCGCGGGCAATTCCCTAACCCGGGCGGTGTATCGTATGGCCACGGGCATACGCATCTACGATACCCAAACCGGCTTGCGTGGCCTGCCCGTTAAGGCCCTGCCTTGGATGACGGAGCAACAAGGCGAGCGTTATGAATACGAAATGAATGTGCTGCTTAAGCTGCGCCACTATGTGCTGCCGGTGATAGAAGTGCCCATCGACACCGTGTATATCGATCAAAACGCCGGTTCCCACTTCCGTGCGCTGCGCGACGGCTTGCGTATATACGGGGTGATCCTGGGTTATATGCTCACATCGTTGATATCCTTTGGCGTGGATTACACGCTGTATCTTTTGGGCTTGCGGGTGCTGGGCGCCATGGCATTCCCTGCCATTTCGCCGTTGATTACACCGGTCACCGTCAGCTATGCAATCGCCCGGGTGTGCAGCGCGTTTTTGAACTACCTGCTCACCAAACACGCGGTGTTTGGCGGCCGGAGTAGCAAGGGAGCGCTGTGGAAGTTCTACCTGGTGGCAGCGGTGCAGTTGCTTCTGGGCGCGGGCTTTACCACGTTGCTGGCGGATTTTACGCGGGTACCCGAGAGCATTGCCAAGCTGCCGGTTGACGCGCTGCTTTTTTGCGCAAGCTTTGTTGTGCAGCGCGACTATGTGTTCCGTGCAAAAAAACAGGAGCCACCACAAAATTGAAATTTTTCCAGAAAACCTTGATCTTGCTGGCTATGGGATCGCTGGCCTTTACCGGCTGGGCGTTTTGGGGTTCTGCCCAGCCCTCCGCCTCCGAACCCGACGAGATCATCATCACCCTATCAGCCGCCGGTGATGTAACCCACGGCGGCGACCGGCGCAAGGGAAGCGATTTGTTTGCCAGGGAGTTGGCCCGCCAAGACGGGGATTTTGCCTTCCCCTTCCGCAACGTACGCCATCTGTTTGAGGCCAGCGATTTAACCATCGTAAACTACGAAGGTACGCTCACCCGGTCGCCGTCGGCCACCGACAACACCTTTAGCTTTGCAGGTGCGCCGGAAAACGTACAATCCCTGGTATTGGGCCACATCAACGCCGTGGCGCTGGACAACAACCATGTGTTTGATCATGGCCGCCAGGGCTATACGGACACACAAAATACCCTGCGGGAGGCTGGCATCCTGTACAGCGGCAACGGAGTGAGCGCCCTGGTTAAGATACGGGGTACAACAATCGGCATGCTATCGTACAACACGTTGCGCAGCGGCTACAGCAGCATCCATAAGCAGATGCCAAACGACATCCGCGAACTGCGCGACCAGGGCTGTGTGCTGGTGATCGTATCCTATCATTGGGGATACGAGCGCGATTATACGCCCCACTCGCGCCAGATCGAATTGGGCCGCGCTACGATAGACGCCGGGGCCGATTTGGTGTTAGGCCACCACGGCCATGTGATCAACCCCATTGAGCTGTACAACGGAAAATACATCTGCTATTCGCTGGCCAACTTTTCGTTTGCGGGCAACAGCAATCCTTCGGACAAGGACACGTTTATCTTTCAGCAGCGCTTTCGCATCATCAATGGCAACGTGGAAGACGCGGGCATGCGCATCGTGCCGTGCAGCGTAAGTTCCATCCCGGATCGCAACGACTTTATCCCCACCCCCTACGGCCCCGAGGACGCGGAACGGATTGTACGCAAGTTAGTAGAATTGGGCAAAGGGCTGGATTATGCGTTGACGGAGTATCCGTTGGCGTGGTGAGGATTTATGGGCGCAACCGCATCCCCAATAAACGGACCAACGTCCGCATATAGCTGACAACAAAGGGCAGCAATCGCCTTTTGGATTCCCCAAACAGCCGCTTGTCAAAGGTGATGGGGGTCTCTCGTATCACCAGCCCTGGGTTATTACGCTTGAGTAAAAAAAGCACTTCTTGCAGCACATCGTAATGATCGTTTTGCAGTTCCACGCTTTTTAGCTGCTCTGTGTGGTACATACGGAAGTTGGTGGAGATGTCTTTGGCCTTGAGCCCAAGGCACCATCTGTACGCGCAGTTCAACAGTTTGGACATCACGATCGACAGGGCGCTGTCTTGGGTTTTGCCGCCTTTTACATAACGTGAGCCGATCACCACATCGGCCCCTTGCACAAACTTGTTGTAAATGGCGGCGATGTACTCGGGCTTGTGGGAGCCGTCCGCATCCATAATCAAAAACATATCACGGGACGCGTGCCGGATGGCAGTACGAAACGCGCCGCCAAAGTGAGGCTGCTCTTGATTGATGTATCTCACGTTTTGCTCACGGCAAACGTCGGCGGTGTCGTCCAGGGGCTCTTGGGTATCGATCACGATGATTTCGTATTCCTCGCCCGTGTTTTGCAGGGCAGCGTGTATTTGCGGCAACAGGGCCCGCAGGTTCTCCGCCTCTTGATAGGCCAATAGGCATGCACTGATTCCCATCGTTATAGTATCTCCTTTGAAATATCTCGGTCGTACACATAAATCACATAGTCTACAAAAGTCAATCGCTGGGCAGGTTCGCCAAAGACCCGCGCCACCTCGTGTTCGTACACGTTAAAGTTAAACCGGCGGCTGTCGCTGATCACAAAATTCGCGGGCTGATCGTACCAGCCTTCTTTAATAAACCAGCGGAACCCAAAAGCGCCATACTCGTCGATGCCGATGGCACGCACCCGCACCTGATCGTGGGTGGCCACGGTGATGTGGGATGCGTTCCAGAACTGCCCGTACCCGTTTTCGAGGCCCTGCTCGTTTAAGTACGCGCCCAGCCGCTCCTGATCCGCCACCGCCCGATGGGTGAGGCTCACCGGCACATACCCCGAAACCACAAACAACACACACAGGGCGGCGGCCACGGCCTTCATTGGCAGCTTGCCATAAAAAATCTTGCGCTCAAACAGGCGGCGACTTCTGCACCAGCGTATGATCAGCACCGCAAACAGCGCGGGCGAATAAGCGATGTACCGGCCGCTGTTGATATCTCCGCCCATATCGGTAAGGATAAACACCGCCGAAACCAGCAGAAAGCCCACGCTCAGCATGGCGCCCACCACGTCAACATCTTTGCCCTTTATCAGGCGCACAATGTGGCCAATCATCACGCATAACGCAAATATAAACACCAAACCCCGCATAGCATACCAAGGGGCCTCGGTCATCCGCAAAAACTGGCCGGAAAAATCCCCGCCCAGCAAACCCAGCACCACCTGCAAATAAACGGCGAATTTTGCGCCAAGTTGATCAAAGGCGATGTACTTTACTTGGCCCAAAAAATTATTTTTGTTGGCCCCGCCCATCGAGAAAAAGAGCCTGTCGCCCAGTAGCCCGGCCAAGGCCCCCGCCACGGTGCAGGTGATCAGCAACCCATACTTCTTTTTGTCCACATCGTGGCTGCACATCAGCCGGAACACCAGCACGGCCAAAGCCGCCCCCACGCCCAGCAACAGCATGATGGCATCGCTCATCACACCCAAGGTCAAACACAAGGTGTACAGCACGTAATGCCATGTCTTCTTTTCGCCGGAACTTAAGATTCGTTCCACACAAAACGCGCACACAAACATATACACGATCACCCCGGTATGGGCCCGCAGCAGCAGGGTGGCCACGTGAGAGAACGGCAGGGCCAGGGTCAAAAATATCAGCAACTCCAACGGGCGCAGCCCCTTGTTTTCTTCTTTGAGCAGCAGGATAGCGGCCAGGCACATCGCCACAAACATCGTTGAAACCGCAATCAAGTACGATTCGATGGCTATGCCATAAAAGGCCGATCCCAGCACAAAAAAGGGCATGTCCGTAGCAATAAAGCTGATGCCGGTTAGCGTCCAGCCCGATAAGAAAAGATTGCCGCTTAATATGTCGTTGGCCTCTAATACTAGATTTGCATAATCCGAATCGATGGGCGTTCGGGCAAACAAGCCGTAACTGTACAGGGAAAATACCAACATCAAAGCTACAAAAAAAGCGATCCGCACAACTGGGTCTTGTGAAAACCAGCGCATCTTTTGTTTTAAAACCATTTTTTCCTCCTTTGTTTGCTACGCCCCAAAATTGATCCCCATCCTGCGGGCCACGGTAACCATTTGGTGATCCGCGGGCACCGGCTTGGTTTTGCCGGCCACCTCGGCCAGAGGATTGTGATCCACGGTATTGCCGATCATAGCCACGGTTACGCCAAACAGATTCTCGTTGATCAGCTCCACGGCATGGGCGCCAAAGCGAGTAGCCAGCACCCGGTCGTAAGCCGAGGGTGAGCCGCCGCGCTGGATGTGGCCGGGGATCACCACACGAACCTCCATGCCCGGAAGGCGCTCCTCCAGCTCGATGGCAACACGCTGGGATATGGTGGTGAAGTGCTGCTGCTGCCGCCGGAGCAAACGGTCCTTTTTTTTGAGCCTAGCCTCGGCTTGGGACATAGCGCCTTCGGCCACGGCCAAGATGCAAAAAGTCTTCATGGCGGCGTGGCGTTCCTTTACCTTGCGCACCACCTCGTCCATATTGTAAGGAATCTCGGGCAATAAAATCACATCGGCGCCACCGGCCAAACCGGCGTACAGGGTAAGCCAGCCCACGTTGTTGCCCATAATCTCCACCACCATGCACCGGCCGTGGCTAGCGGCTGTGGTGTGGATGCGGTCGATCACGTCGGTGGCGGTGTCCACGGCGGTATGGAACCCAAAGGTTACGTCGGTGCCGTAGATGTCGTTGTCGATGGTTTTGGGCAGGCCGATGATGTTCAGGCCCTCTTGGGCCAGCAGGTTGGCGGTTTTGTGGGTGCCGTTTCCGCCCAGGGTCACCAGGCAGTCCAGGTTCATGCGCTTGTAGTTGGCTTTCATGGCGGCCACTTTGTCCACATTGTTGTCGCCGATGACGCGCATGGCCGAAAAGGGCTGGCGGGACGTACCCAATATGGTTCCGCCCCGGGTCAAGATGCCGGAAAACTCGTGCTTTTCAAAGGTGCGGTAATCCCCTTCGATAAGCCCTTTAAAACCGTCGGCGATGCCCACGATTTCCGTATCAAACATCTCGTAGGCCGCCCGAGCCACGCCGCGGATGGTGGCGTTTAAGCCGGGGCAATCTCCCCCCGAGGTTAGGATGCCGATGCGCTTTTTTTTCACGTAATATCTCTCCCTTCGGAATCCCCTCCTTTAACAAGGGACAAGGAATTCTCTCGAAGTCTTCGTTCCTAACCCCTACCTCCCTTGTTAAAGGGAGGGGGACCGCCGCAGCGGTGGAGGGATTCATGCGAGCAGTTTTGGCTATGAGCAATCCTGCGGTTCCCACTCCACCACAGCACCCGGATAGCGGTACAACTGCCGGTTTTCCATAGCCCATACCTTTTCCGAAAATCCGCCTTCCATGGTGCGCTGCAGCGCGTCCAGCATTTCATCCAGGCGGGAATCCAGGGTGTCCAACGTATGGAGCACTTCAGCCTCGGGAAAACGGGGGGGCACTGGGCTGCCGTACTCGGTTTTGCCGTGGTGGGAAAGCACCATATGCTGCATCAGCAATATGGCGTTTTGTTCCGCGCCGCAGGCCTTGCCCGCCTCTTCGATTTCCACCACACCCCGCACCAAGTGCCCCAGCAGCTTGCCTTCCACGGTATAATCCTGCACCACGCCCATCTCGTCGGCGTCCAATTCGCGCAGCTTGCCCAGGTCGTGTATGATCACACCCGCCAGCAGCAAATCGGCGTTTAGAAAGGGATACACCACCAGCAGCGCTTTGGCAGCCCGCAGCATGGTCACCATGTGATAGAGCAACCCGCTGCGCTGGGCATGATGCATCTGCTTAGCAGCCGGATAGGTGAGCAATGCCTCGCCTGCACGGTCCAGCAACGCTTCTGTGATCTTGGCGATGCTTTGGTTTTGCATCCCGGCCACGATGGAGCGCACCTCGGCCATCATACCTTCGGGGGCAAGGGGCGCGCTGGGCACCAGCAGGGAAATGTCCACCCCATCCTGTTCGGTGGCCGCCTTCATCTTTTCCACCCGCAGCTGCAAACGGCCCATAAACTCATTACCGGTTCCCCGCACCTTGATGATGGCGCCCTGGGTTGGCGGCATGGTGCCGTCCCACATCTTGGCGTTGATGATGCCGGTGCGGTCGGCCAAGGCCATGTCCAGGTACGGTTTGCCGGTAGAAGACATGCGCTGCTCGGCGGTACGCACCAGCAACCAGCCTTCGAACCGCTCGTCTTTACGGATGCCTGCCACGGTGTTTGTGTTAATTTCCATGCATTAACTCCTCATTAGCTCTTTTTGGATGCGGCGCAATTCGGGTTCCAGCGCCTCCATCTCCGCCACCAGCTTAAACTGCGTGCGGGCGCGATCCAGGTTTTGGCCCGGCCGGTGAATGCGGAAATAGGTATCACCCAGCAGATGATCGGCCAGGAAACGGGTGCCGCATTCAAATGTCATCATTTTGGCGGCAAAGGGAAGCAGCTCACGCTCCAGCTCGGTCATGGAGTCCCGTGTTTGCTCCAAAAAGCCACGGGCAAAGGCCTGGTAATACTCCAAATCAACTCTCACCTTGGAAAGATCGGGCTCGTCTTCTTCGGCGGTGTTTACGCCGGAACGGATGGCATCGCCAAAGTCAAAAAGGATGGAGCCGGGCATCACGGTATCCAGGTCGATCACACATACGGCTTGACCGGTGCTGGCGTCGAGCATTACGTTGTTGATCTTGGTATCGTTATGGGTCACGCGCAGGGGCAGCTTTTCCGCATCCAGCAAATCTTGCAGCACACAGGCATCCTGGCGGCGGGCCAGGGCAAAGTCTATGTCAGCCTGCACCTCGGCCGCGCGGCCCAGGGGATTCTCCCCAATGGCTGCCTCCAGCGCCTCAAAACGCACGCGGGTGTTGTGAAAGTCGGGTATCACCGGCACCAGCTCTTGGGCGGGGAAATCGCATAGCAAATTCTGAAACCGCCCAAAAGCGCTTCCCGCCTCGTAGAGCTGCTCGGGGCAGGTTACGCGCTGCACGGTAAGTGCGTCTTCCACAAAGGTGAAGGCACGCCACAGGGTGCCGTCGGGGGCCTGGTGGAGCACCTGGCCATCGGCAGCGCGCCGCAGGGTCAGCACCTCCCGGTTCACATCCCCGCCCAACTCGGTAACCCGCCGACGCAGGTATTCGGTGACCAGGGTCATGTTGCGCATCAGGGCCTGGGGGTTGGTAAACACACGGTTGTTGATGCGTTGCATCACAAACCTGCGTGTTTCCCCCCGGATCATCTCCACGATAAAAGTATCGTTGATATGCCCGTCTTTGTTGCGCAGCACATTGGCGATGGTGCGGCCAGGGGCAAAAACCTTGGCCCGCTCCCGCAGGTAATCAAAGGTAAACTCCCCATTGGATATCATAACGATCCGTCTCCCATCCTGTGTATTTCTTGAGCCCAAAGATCGGCCGGATACTTCCCTTCATCCGTTAGGTTACGGATCAAACGCCGGGCAGGCTCCAAATCCTCGGCATAGGTGATGCCAATCCAGCGGTCCCGGGCGGGCAGGGCACGCACATAGGCCCGATTGCTCTCCAACATGCTTTCTACCACGCTGGGCAGGTAACACTCGCCCTTGATAAGCGCCTCGGTTGGCTGTGATAAAAACGCTTGCAGCGCCTCCTCCAGGGCCGTAAACACGCTGGGATGAAAACCCCAGGCGTTAAGGGACACCGGCATATCGCCACCCAATGGGATCGTTCTCTCCCCCTCTTGGGCGTAGAACGATGCCTCTTGCCCCTTCGCACGTTGGATGCGGGTACGCTCCACCACGAGGCGCAGGTTGCCTTGACCGTCTATCTCGCACACACCGCGGGATACGCTGCCATGCTCGCTTACGGTATCCTTGAGCCGATAGGCCGCCATGCAGTAGGGGTGGGGCGTACCGGTGTCGGGATAAGAAAGCAAAAAGGCGCGCACCTGCCTAAATGCCGACGCGCCGTAAAAATCATCGGCATTGATCACCAAAAAAGGCTCACGAACGGTATTTCGGCAACTCCACACCGCATGGGCGGTGCCCAGGGGTTTTTGCCCGCGCTCGGTTGGCAAGGCGGGCGCGCCCTGAGGCAAGTCATCCATGCGCTGAAAGACAAGATCGCACCGGATGTGGCGTTCAAACCGCGCCAATACCCTTTCGCGAAAATCCCGCTCCATCTCCGGCTTAATCACAAACACCGCCCGGCTGAATCCGGCGCGGAGGGCATCGTATACCGAAAACTCGGCCACCGTTTCCCCGCTTTGCCCTATGGGCGTTAACTGTTTGAGCCCGCCGAAGCGAGCGCCCATACCCGCCGCCATTACAACGAGCGTTACATCCATATGGGTTTGCCCCCTTATTCTATACTTACATCAACAAACTTGCTATTTGTTCAAAACCGCTCGGCAGAATCCCTAACCCCCCTTGCCAAAGGCTTAACTTGACCCACAAAACTGATTAGAGGAAGTCGCGGTAAGCCATAAGGAGGAAAAGCTTGTTCAGGCCGATCCAAACGA
>WQXF01000117.1 GCA_009784985.1 Clostridia bacterium
CAGCCCACAGCAACGCCAGGCAAATACATAGCAGCAGCGCGTCCAGATATCGCTGCCCCAAGGGTGGCGCCGTGGCAAAAAGGCACCACAACGCACAAACCGGCATCAGCAACAGCGCATGCTTGGCTACAATGCCATCCGCATGGGTAAAACACCGCCAGGCCAGCCAGAGCATCACAAACGAAAACACAAATGAATAGCGGTATGGGTAAGCGATGGGCACGTTAAAGGCATGCCAAGCCACATCGAGTACCTGCACATGGAAGCTGGCCAATAACAGCGCCAAGAGCGCGCCGGATAGAACCTTTTCCCGCAGGCGGATGCGGCGGTTAGCAAAAAACAGCACTGCCATAACGGCGGTGAGCGCACCACCAAATACCTTCGGCAACGCATGCTCTGCTCCCTCAAAGGTTCCCCAACCGGTTCGCAGCATGTTAGGAAGCTCAGACAATGGAAACATTTCGGTGAAAGCAAACGCATGGGGGCTTAAGTTGGCCTTGCTGGTTTGAAAAAGCGCGTATAGGGTGGGCAATAGCATAAAGCCTGCCGCTCCGCCAGCAGCCAGCGAAGCGCCCGCAAAACTGAGCGCGCGGGGCCACAGCCACGCCCCGCGGCCTTCGTCCGGCATGTTTGTGAAGCAAAGGACTGCAAAAAAGGGCACCGAAAAAAGGCAAATCATGTAGCCGATGTAGTAATTTGTAAACAGCGCAGCCGCAAGGGCCGCCACGTACAGGCCAATGCGCCGCCGGCGCACCATGTGCAGCATACCCAATGCCACCAAGGGCAGCAGGATCACACCATCCATCCACATGATATTGGTCATGTAGTGCACCACGTATCCAATCAGCGCATAACCGGTGGAAAAAACCAGCGCCATCGGCCCTCCTGCGTCGCGCTTGTCCATGCCGCGCAACAACACATAGGCCGTCACGCCGCAGAGGCCAATCTTTGTGGCAAGCATCCATGTCACCACAACCGGCAGCGCACCGGGGGCAACAAGGAATACAAACAGGTTTACCGGGCTGGTTAAGTAGGTGGCAGCCAGGCTGAGCATACTGCCCCCCATCCCCAAGCTAAAGGAGTAAAAGAAATCGTTTCCTTCCGGCAGCATGCGCTGCAGATACGAGAAAAATGCGGTATATTGGTTATACATGTCACTCAGCATCAGCGTGCGCCCACCGAAGGGATAGATGCCATTTAGGGCGCAACTCCCTAAAAAGAGCGTAACAGGCAACAAAAACGCGGCCCAAATGTAGAAGAGAACAGGAGGGACGGAGCGAAAACGATGAAGGGAAAGCGGTAGCTTTTGCATGGAATCCTCCTTGTCCATTGTACAACTAGTGGCCGTAGCGGCAGGAGACACTATCCGCGTGCCTGCGCCTTGCTCCAACTATCCTTTAAACTCACCGTGCGGTTAAACACCGGCTTGCCGGGCGTACTGTCCACATCCAAACAGAAGTACCCCGCCCGCAAAAACTGAAAGCGGTCGCCGGGAGCCGCCGAGGCCAGAGCCGGTTCGGCATAGCCATGCACTACCTCCAGCGAGTGGGGGTTGAGCCGTGCGATAAAATCCTTTTTGTCGGGGGCGGCGGCGCCGCCTTCCTCGCCTTCAGTGTCCTCTCCCACCCCTTCTTCATCGATGAGCAGCGGCTCGTACAGCCGCACCTCAATGGGCAGCGCCTTGGCCGCGTTCACCCAGTGCAGCGTACCCTTTACCTTGCGGGCCGCACCCTGCCCGCCCGACCGGCTTTCCATGTCTACGGTGCAGCGCAGTTCGATGGGGTTGCCCAAATCGTCGAGCACGGCTTCGTCGCAGCGGATGATGTACGCGCCCTTGAGCCGCACCTCGCCGCCGGGGAACAACCGAAAGAACTTTTTGGGGGGATCCAGCAAAAAGTCGTCCTGCTCGATGTACAGCTCCCCACCGAATTCCACCTGCCGCTCACCCAGTTCCGGGTGATCCGGATGATTCTCCAACGTGAGCGTCTCCACATGCCCTTCGGGCCAATTGGTGAGCACGATTTTTAGCGGGCGCAGCACCGCCATCACACGGGGGGCGGTTCCGCCCAGGTTCTCGCGCACACAAAACTCCAGCAGGCCAAAATCCACCACAGAATCCGCCTTGCTCATGCCCACGCGGTCGATAAACTCGCGGATCGCCTCGGGGGCGTAGCCGCGCCTGCGCATCGCCGCCACGGTGGGCATGCGGGGATCATCCCAGCCGGACACATGCCCCTCCTCCACCAACTTACGCAGGTAACGTTTGGACATGATCGTACGGGTCATGTTCAAACGCGCGAACTCGATCTGGCGTGGCGGCTCCACGGTAAAGCCGCACTTTTCCATCACCCAATCGTACAGCGGGCGGTGGTTCTCAAACTCCAGCGAACACAGGGAGTGGGTGATGCGCTCCAGCCCATCCTCGATGGAATGGGCGTAATCGTACATGGGGTAGATGCACCAGGCGTCGCCGCTGTTGTGATGGGTGGCGTGCACGATGCGATAGAGCACCGGGTCGCGCATGTTGATGTTGGGCGAGGCCATGTCGATCTTGCCCCGGAGCACCCGGGCCCCGTTGGGGAACTCACCGGCCTTCATGCGCTGGAACAGGTCTAGGTTCTCCTCTATTGGCCGGTTACGGTACGGCGAATTTGTGCCCGGCTCAGTAAGGGTGCCGCGGGTGGCCCGCATCTGCTCGGGCGTTAGGTCGCATACGTAGGCGTTGCCCTCGCGGATCAGCTTCAGGGCCAAATCGTACATGGCGGGGAAATAATCTGAAGCAAAGTACAGCCCGCCGTTCCAATCAAAGCCCAGCCATTGGATATCTTCCTTGATGGCCCGTACATATTCTTCGCTTTCCTTTAGGGGATTGGTATCGTCAAAGCGCAGGTTAAACAGGCCGTCGTAACGCTGCGCGGTGAGGGCGTTGATGCCGATGGCCTTGCAGTGGCCGATGTGGAGGTACCCGTTGGGTTCGGGGGGATAACGGGTTTGCACCCGGCTGTCGTTTTTTCCGGCGGCCAGGTCGGCGTCTATGATATCCCAAATGAAGTTGGTGCGCATGGTTTTTGCGTCCTGCATGGCGGGGGAACCTCCTTTGAGCTAGTTACGTTATTTTACCGTAAGAAGGGGGAAAACACAACAAAAAAATCCTTCTTCTTTCATAAACCTACTTGTTGCCCGCCGCATTTTCCGCTACAATGAACAAGCGGCCCGAAAGGGCCGCCGGGGCAGGGGCTTTTCCTCCATTCTGAAAAAGAAAGGGGGTGAGGCCTATGATCGTGGAACGGTTGGTGCTGATTGTGGTCGCAACGTTGATTCTTCTGAATCTGCTGCACGCTATCAAAGCCGAAGTAAAAAAAGCCGCTCGTGATGATAATGAAGCTCACAAGCGGTAACGCTTAGGCTAATCTTCACAAAAGCCTCTGCCCTGTTATTCTAGCACGTAGAAGCTGCGCCTGTCAAATCTGGATTTCGGACCTGCCCACAAGCAAACAACCAAAGGAGGACATACCCATGAACAAAACCGCAAAACTGCTCTTGATCCCGGCCATCATCTTCACCCTCGTTTTTGGCGCCTGGGCAACGGCACGGATCATTCACAGCGTAAACTTCTCCCTAAACTGTAGCGCTTACCTCAAAAGGGCGGCTGAGGCTAACACCGTAGAGATGGCCAAAGTTGAACTGGCAAATGCCCTTGAGTACGCTGAGCAAAACAACCTAACCGAAGGGGTTGTGTCCGTTTTTCTTAGGAACCCCACAAACGATATCGGGTTTTGGTATAACAACTTAAAAGCTGCCCACACGGAGCTAGACAACCTGCCGGAAGACGCATCTGCGTTGGAAAGAACCAATGTGCTGATGAAACTGCGCGAAAGCCTAACCGACAGAAGCAGCAGCGACGGCACCAAGGTTGTCCACCCAGAAGGCATCAGCATTTATCCCCATAACGTTCTGTATTTCTGGTGGGGGCTGATCTCCATGATCGCCCTGGGCGTGAGCTGGACTTTTTTCGGGGGGATCGTATATGAAAATCATTTAAAGCGCAAAAAAGAAGCAGGTGAGGAATCGTGAAGCGCATTCCTCCACAAATCAACAAGCGCTATGACGCTTTTTGGGCCCATGAGGAAACCGACAGGGCGATTTTGAGCATCACCGTGCGGGATCAAAAGGCGCCCTGGGCCCAGCATCAACTGCAAAACGTACACGGCCAATGGGACAGCCCCCAAACCCGGTACGCCTGGTTGCGTTTTTGTGTGGAGAACACCCTGTATTACGGCGAGGCAATACCCAACGATTGGCTGAACTTTGGGCCCGGCGCCATGGCCGCCATGATGGGCAGCAATTACGTATTAACCGAAAACTCCGTATGGTTTGGCGAGGGCGATATTTTCCTGAAGGACTGGAGCAGCCTAAAAAATCTGCGCCTGTTGGAAGATTCCTTTATGTACAGGATCGTTGAGGATACGACTCGGCTGCTGACCGAAAGAAACGACGGAAGCTACCTTGTGGGCATCAGCGATTTGGGCGGCAACCTGGATATCCTGGCTTCCCTGCGGGACGCACAAAATCTGCTGATGGATCTGTACGACAACCCGGAGATGGTGCTGCGCGCCGTTGAGATGATCGACGAAATGTGGAAGACGTACTACACCAAACTGCGTGGGATTCTAAAGGCATCGGGCCAGCACGGCCATGTCACCTGGCTGGGCCCATGGTGCGAGACCACTTACTATCCCCTCCAGTGCGATTTTGCCGCCATGATCTCCCCGGATCATTTTGAAAGGTTTGTGATGCCTTCGTTGTCTCGGATCAGCCAGTTCTTGGATCACAGCATTTTTCACTGGGACGGGCCGGGCCAAATCCCCCATTTGGATCAGCTGCTTTCCCTTCCCCGGCTGGATGGGATCCAATGGGTGCCGGGGGACGGCAACGCGCCGGTTTGGGATGAAAAATGGTTCCCCCTTTACGAGAAGATACTTGCGGCCGGTAAGAGCCTTGTCCTTCACGGGTTTGACAATGCCCAGGATGCACTAACGGTTTGCAAAACCTTCTCGCCCAAGGGCTTGTGGCTATCGGTAACCCTGGATTCGGCGGAAGAGGCCGAGTATCTTTTGAAAAAGGCGCAGAAATGAGGCGGTGTCGTGACAAAACGCGAAAATCTATTGTCCCTGATGCGGCGGCAAGGATATGATTCGGTGCCTGTGGAGTTTAGCCTGTGCCCCCATCTGCACCATATTTATAAAGAAAAAACCGGTGGTGCGCTGCCTTTTGACGAATACTTTGGGTTTCCATGGAAAAGAGTCGAAGGGATTCGGTTGCCCCCGCGGGATTTAGCTATGTTTAGGCCCTTTTTTGATCCGCCTCTAAAAGAGAATGCGGATATCGACGCATGGGGCGTGGGCCATGAACATTCCCCCCACTCCATGCACATGACCTACATGCGCCACCCCATGCGGAACATGACGGAACGAAAAGAAATCGAAGCCTATCCCTTCCCGGATTTTGCGGGCGGAGACACAGGCCACATGAAAGCCCAAGCCCAAGCGATCAAAAAGCAAGGGCTTGCGGCCGTTGGCGATATGCCCTGTACAATCTGGGAGAGCGCATGGTATCTGCGAGGCATGGAAGAGCTGATGATGGATATGATGTCGGATGATGAGGCGGCCTCTATTTTGCTGGGCAAGGTAACGGAGATTGCCTGTTTGCGGGCGGCGGCGTATGCAAGAGCCGATGTGGACATCCTGTTTTTGGGCGATGACATCGGCATGCAGCACACCCCCATGATGAGCCTGGATCTGTACCGGGCATGGATCAAGCCGAATCTTAAAAAAGTAATCGGCACGGCCAGGAACATCAACCCAAATATCCTTGTGTTTTACCATTCCTGCGGTTTTGCCACCCCCTTTATCGACGACCTGATCGACGCGGGTGTGGATGTGCTCAACCCGGTACAGAGCGAATGCATGGACTTTGGCGAGATTCACGCCCAATACGGCCACAAAATCTCTTTTCACGGAACCATCGGCACACAAACCGTGATGCCCTTTGGTACCCCGGAAGAGGTTCGGGAAACCGTGCGCCGCAACTTGGATATCGCCGGTAAAAGAGGGGGGTTGTTCCCCGCACCCACCCACTTGCTGGAGCCGGAGGTTCCGTGGGAGAATGTGCTGGCTTATGTGGATGCATGCCGGACATACAAATAAACCATAACCTGCTGATAGAAATATTCCTGCAAATGTGGTATACTACATTGTGGGTGATTATGACAACTCCAGATAGTCATCAACAAAAGGAGAGAGAATCCATTGGCGCAGAGCAATAAGCCCAACATCATCATCGTCGTGCCTTGCTACAACGAGGAGGAGGTATTGCGCGAAACCGCCAAACGTTTGGGCAACGTGCTGGACCGGCTGCGGGCCGCCGGAGAGATTGCCCAGGCCAGCAACATTCTGTTTGTAAACGACGGCAGCCGCGATGCCACCTGGGACATCGTGGTTGAGTTGCACGCGTCCAATCCCTCCACCTTTACCGGTATTTCCTTTGCCGCCAACCGCGGCCACCAAAACGCCGTGATGGCCGGGCTGATGGAAGCCCGGGGCCGTTGCGACGCCACCATCTCCATCGATGCCGACCTGCAAGACGATGTGGAAGTCATCGCGGACATGGTGCAGGCCTACCGCCAGGGCGCGGAGATCGTGTACGGGGTGCGCAATAGCCGCAGCACCGACACCTTCTTTAAACGCACCACCGCACGGGGCTTCTACACGCTGATGCGGCTGATGGGCGTGAACACAGTATACGATCATGCAGACTATCGCCTGCTGGGCAGCGAAGCACTGGATGCCCTGAGCGAGTATACCGAAACCAACTTGTTCCTGCGTGGGCTGGTGCCCATGTTGGGCTATCAAACCGCTGTTGTAAAGTATGATCGCAGCGAGCGCTTTGCTGGCGAAAGCAAGTACCCGCTCAAAAAAATGCTGCTTTTTGCCGTGGACGGCATCACGTCCTGCTCGGACATGCCCATCCGGGTGGTAGGTGTCGCAGGCGCAGTGATTTCCGCCCTGGGGGGCATTTGGGGGCTGATCGCCCTGCTGCTGTCGTTGTTTGGCCATGGGCCCCGGGCCACCACCACGCTGATCATCGTACTGTTGCTCATGACCGGCCTCGTGCTTTGCGCATTGGGAATCGTAGGCACGTACGTCGGCAAAACATACATCCAGGCCAAGCGCCGCCCTCGCTACCGCGTTGCGGAAAAGCTATTGCCAGCGGAGGCGAGGGTGGGCAAAGGCCAGTCCGCCTGTGAGGGCTAGGGAGGTGGCGTTTCCATGATTTGCCCTGTATGCAATCAAAACATCCCGGCTGGGTCCAATTACTGCCCTGCTTGTGCGGCGGATCTCACCAAGTACCGCCGGCAGATGGTGGCGGCGCGACAGCAACCGCCCAGGCAACCGCAGCAGCCGGATCCACGAATGATGCCCCAACAAAACCCCATGATGCCGCAACATCCCCAACAGGACCCAAGGATGCCCCAGCAAAATCCCATGATGCCCCAGCAGTTTACCGGGCAATACCCGCCCTTTCAGCAGCAGCATCAGCCCCAGTATGGAGAGGGCGGCGGTGAAGGCGGCCTTCTGGAGGGCATTACGCCCCGGGGCAAACTGTTCTTTGGGGTAGGCGGGTTGGTGCTGGTGGGCGTGCTGGTGCTGTTGGTGGCACGCCTATTTGGCGATGGCGGAGGCGGGGCCAGCCAGCCCACACCACCGCCATTCCTGGCCGAGTCGCCCACCTTTGCGCCCTTCGATTATGATTATGATATTTTTAACACGCTCGAACCTACGGACGACGAGGAAAACGGCTTTGGTAATCTATTTGTGCAGCCCACACCGCCACCGGCCACGCCCATGCCCGTATTTACCGTGCTAAAGAGAGGTTCCTCCGGGCCGGAGGTTACCCGGCTGCAGGAGCGGCTGCAACTGCTCGGTTACCTGCCGTCAGACGAAACTATTGACGGCATTTACGGCACGGCCACCGTGAACGCAGTAAAGGAATTCCAACGGAATACAGAGGGCCTGAATGTTGACGGCGATGCCGGCCCCGAGACCCAAACCAGGCTATTTAGCATCCCCGTCACCATGGGTGAACCGCAGCCCGGCTTAAATCAAGATGAGCCGATTGTGAATCAGCCAGGGTAAAACATCAAGGCAAAAGCAATTGCAGCCGAATTTGCACCAACAAACATGCTATTGTCCAAAACCGCCGTGCAGAATCCCTCCACCGCAGTGGCGGGGGGATTCCAAAGCGACGATGTGCAAAAGTCACTCAACTAGAAAACAAGCCGGATCACACACGATCCGGTTTTTTTGTGCGCGTAAATCGCGCCAAAAACCCGCGAATCGCCCAAGACCACGCGCGAAAAGCAGCAGCATACGCAAAAATAGCGCGACCAAGCCGTGCCGCTGTCGAACCTGGCGAAAATAAACCTTTTCTCATGTTTTCTTTCGCCACGCGCCAGGGCTTGGCTAGGTATATGCTGCGTTTACCAACCCAATGCCAATGTTTTGCAAAAGGGAGAGATATACATGGCGGCCACTCCGTTGCCCGCTTGGTGCGAGGCTTCCCCGCTGCTGCGGCTAGCATTGCCCGAAGAGGTTGAGGGCGATGAGGACGACGATTGTTCACCTGCGCTAAAATACCTAGCCGACGCCCTGCCCCAGCTCAATCTAGCCATGGGCCTGCGCAGCGCCGCTTATGACGAGCAGCAATACATGGCTTTGCTGCGCGCCTGCCGCTCGGCCTACGCCCAACGGGCCGACGCGCTGGAAGAAGCGCAGCGCATCCGCAATGCCGCCAGCATGCGGCTGGAAGCCCACACCCTGTGCGGAAGCCTGCGGTGTATCGGCGCGGAAACCCTAAGCAGGCACGCCGCGGAGCTGGAGTTGGCCATCTACGACGGCCAGGCCACCCAGGTGCGCATACAGGCCCCGGCTTTTTTGGCGGAATTGCGTGGGTTTGTGCGTCAGCTCCGGCGCTGCTTTGAGCCCACAGAAGTGGCCGTGCCCGATCTTTCTTCTTATCCCCCCCTGTGGCAATCCACCATCGCCGCCATGGGGCAAAAGGTTACCCAATACGATTGCGACGGCGCCCTGGCCCTGCTCCAAAGCCTGCAATGGGCCCACGCACCAGAAGACGGCCCCTGGCTGGCGGCAGTACGCCGCGCGCTAGAGGCCTTTGATTATGACACGCTCTCCCGCCTATTGCAGGCGCTGCCCAA
>WQXF01000118.1 GCA_009784985.1 Clostridia bacterium
ATGTCCGGCACCCACGCGCTGGCTATTGGCTTTTTTGGGCTGTTGGGGCCGGGGGACAGGCTGCTATGCGCTTCGGGCCCCCCCTACGATACGCTGCACCAGGTGATCGGCATCAACGGCGACGCCCCCGGCTCCCTGAAGGCCATGGGGGTGGCGTACGATCAGGTTCCCTTGCGGGCCGATGATACCCTGGACATCCCCGCCACGCTGGCGGCGCTCCGGCCCGATACACGGGTGGTGCACATCCAGCGTTCCCGGGGATACGCTTGGCGCGCTGCCCTCACACTCAAAGATATTGGCAACCTAACGCAAGCAGTGCGCCAGAAGCGGCCCGACGTAGTGGTGATGGTGGACAATTGCTATGGCGAGTTTGTGAATTGCCAAGAGCCCACTATGGCTGGGGCTGACGTGATCGTGGGTTCGCTGATCAAAAACCCGGGTGGCGGCATCGCGCCCACCGGCGGATATCTAGCCGGAAGGGGCGAGATCATCGAGCGCATTGCCCAGCGGCTTACCTCGCCGGGCATCGGCGGGGAGATAGGCTCTTACGCGCCCGGTTATCAGGCGTTTTTTCAGGGGCTGTTTCTTGCGCCCCATGTGGTGGCCCAGGCCCTTAAAACCGCCATGCTGGCGGCCAGTGTGTTTGATTTGCTGGGCTTTTGTGTGTCGCCGACCTTTGACGCACCCCGAAGCGACATCATACAGGCCATAGAGATGGGTTCGCCCGAGAGGCTGATCGCCTTTTGCCGGGGCATACAGGCCGCTTCGCCTGTAGACAGTTTTGCTGTGCCCGAACCCGCCGATATGCCCGGTTACCAGCATCCGGTGATTATGGCGGCGGGGTCCTTTGTATCCGGCGCTTCCATTGAGCTCAGCGCCGATGCGCCCCTGCGCCCGCCTTATGTGGTGTACATGCAGGGTGGGCTCACTCTGGCCCACGGGCGGCTGGGTTTGGCCAGTGCCCTGGGGGCATTACAAAAAGAGGGACTTTTAAGCGATTGATAAAAACACGCCCATTCTAGCACAGAGTGCGAGGGGGCGTGTTTTTGCAACATTTTTTACAGACGCCTATACATCGATATCACTTTGCCTAACACCGTTACATCATCGGTATAAATAGGCTCCATCGTGTCGTTTTCCGGCTGCAAGCGGAAGCGCCCGTCTTCTTTGTAAAACCGCTTTACGGTAGCATCGTCTTCCACCATGGCCACCACAATTTCGCCGTTGTTGGCATCGGGCTGGCTGCGGATCACCAAGTAATCACCGTGCAGTATGCCGGCGTTGATCATGCTCTCGCCCCGGACTTCCAAAATGAAGTGCTCACCTTCGCCCAGCAGCTCGGCGGGAAGCAACATATGATCCTCTATGTTCTCTTGCGCCAGGATGGGCTCACCTGCGGCTACCCGCCCCACCACAGGGATGGGCAGAACCTCGCTGCGCAGGTAGTTGGGCGAACCAAGCACCTCCATGGCCCGTGGTTTCATGGGGTCGCGGTTGAGCAAACCCTTCTTTTGCAAGCGCGTAAGGTGGCCGTGGACGGTGGACGTGGATTTGAGCCCCACCGCGTCGCAGATTTCGCGCACCGACGGCGGGTATCCCTTGGTAAGGATTTCGCTTTTGATATAGGCCAGTATCCGGGCCTGGTTGTCACCGCGCGGTCTTTTCATTGCTCAACACCTCAATTCCAACACAGTATAGCATAATCCTGCCACAGAATCAAGACAAATCAAACATTTGTTCGCAAAATTTTGTCAAAACGCTTGACAAGGAACGAATGTTCGCATATAATCCAATCAAAACAAAGGAGGAGATTATGATGATATATATCCAACGCCCCGTGAAGTACGCGGGATTTGCCGGTAAGAGCACCAGAAAAACAGGCCTCGCTTGGGTTGCGGTGGCGGCCATGGTGTGTGCGTTGATCATTTGGGTGGCTGTGCAGATACACGGCCTGGGGAGCAACCCTTACTCAATGGAGACCCGGTTTCCTCGCAACACAGTAGACATGCACGGCACGTATACAGGTGCTGTGCGCCCGCTGCCTTGGTTTGGTTGCTAGCGATTGTGTGCTGGCGGCGGAACCTGGAAGGGCAGGGCGATCAAATAGAGCGCCGGGACGCATAAAAACGTTCCGGCGCTCAGTGTATTTAATCAAACACTCAATTTGTAAAGCGTATACTGATTGAGGCTAACACCTTCCTTTTCGGCTTCCATTACAAGCCGGGCGTGCAGTGTTTTGGGGAGCCGAACGACGTATTTGCCGCTGTATTTTTCGGCGTTGATGGGTACGGGTACAGAGAAGCCAGATTCGAGTTTTGTTTCAATCCAGCCTTCCATTGCTTCATGTACATTTTTGTAGGCTTCTTCGAATGTTTCGCCATCGCTCATGCAGCCGTCAAGCTCCAAAACCGTGGCGAAATAGTAGGAACCGCTTTCATCTATCACATGGCGAATGATGATATTGTAGGGGAGCTTTAAATAATCTTGAACGCTCATTGGCTTGCCTCCTATATACCGATTCGCTCAAGTATTTCGTTGACATAAGAAATCTTGAGTGGGTCTTTGAGTGTGATTACATGGCCATCGGCATCGATATAATGCCGATGAGAACCTTTTTGCCGTTTGAAGTAATAACCGTAGGCAGCCAGAACTTTTTCTGCCTCTGGCAGTCTAACCCCGCGTGGCTGGTTTTTCATTTTCTCGATTATCTTCTCCACGCTGGGCATTGATTATCACCTCCTTGAGAACATAGTACCATATATGGTACTGCTCGTCAAGAAGGAGAGATTCAAATAGAGCGCCGGGACGCATAAAAACGTTCCGGCGCTCAGTGTATTTCTCTATTCCCCCGGCACACTCACCGTAACCCGCGTACCCTTCCCCGGCTCACTATCGATTGTAAGCCCGTGTTGCGGGCCGTAATAAAGCATTAACCGGTGATGTATGTTTTTCAGCCCAAAGCCTACGCCCGGCGCGGCCTCCTCCACGGTACCAAATAGCGCTTCCTGGCGTTCGTGGGTCATGCCCATGCCGTCGTCGGCAATCACGATGTGTACTGCTTCGTTGGTGCGGCACACTGTGAGTTTCACGGCGCCGGATTTGCTTGGTTTGGCCAGCACGCCGTGGAGTACCGCGTTTTCTACCAGGGGCTGCAACGTAATCTTTAGGATGCGCAGGTCCAGCAACTCTTCCGGGCATTCTGCCGAGTAGGCGATTTGGTCGCCAAAGCGTAAGTTTTGAATTTTGATATACTGGGCCACATGCTCCAATTCCTCCCGCAGGGACACAACGCTTTTGCCCTGGCTTAGGCTTAGCTTATAAAACGCCGACAGGGCGCGCACCGCCTGGCGGATGTCCGGCGCCCGGTCGTCATAGCTCATCCAGTTGATCATGTCCAAGGTGTTGTACAAAAAGTGGGGGTTGATTTGGGCTTGCAGCGCCCGCAGCTCAGCATCCCGCAACTCTAGGGCGTCACGGGTCTTCTCTTGGTTCAGCAGGGCGATGCGCCCCATCATGTAATGGAAACTGCGTGTTAGGTGGCCGATCTCGTCGCGGCTTTCCTCCTCGGCGGAGTGCAGGGGCACGGTTGCATCGCTTACATCGGCCATACGTTGGGAGAGGCCGCGCAGGCGGTGGGCAAAGTTGGCCACCATCATGGCCGAGAGCAGGAAGGACAGCAGGCCCACCAGCAACATGGTGAGCATCATGCGGTTGCGTAGAGCGACGATCTCCTCAAAGATGCGTTCGGCGGGGATCAGGGTGATGATGGTCCAGTCGGTATCCGGAATCTGGCTCGCCCGAGCGTACACCGCTTGGCCGCGCACCGTGTCTTCCACCCAGCCCGAGGCTGTTCGCAGGGCTTCGATTTGGGCCAGGTTGAGCCGCAGGGTGGACAGGGCGTCGCCGTCGGTGGCGCTGATGATGCGGTCGTCGGAGTCGCGGATGTAGGTAAGGCTGCCCGACACGCTGTTGGCGCCGGTGAGCATGGTGCGGACATCCGATTCCCAGAAGTCGATGCGTACGTAACCGATGGGGGTCAAATAATCCTGGGTGCTGGTGATGCGCCGCACAACTGAAAGCATTAGTGGCTGGTTGGGCGAAAAGCCGCCAACAGCCACCGGCGGGCACATGAGAGCGCGGGAGCTGGCGCCGGGCAGCCGCCGGAACCAAGCCGAGGCCTGGGCGTGGGAGAAGGAGGAGATATCGTCGTCTTCCGGGGCGTGTACGACTTCATCCCGCAGGTACAGGCAGATGTTGTAGATATCGCTCACATCGTGGAAAGAGCTCAAATACATACGCAAGGTGTGCAGATCGGCATATTGATCGGGCAGGGAGTAGGTTTCGGCATCTTTCTCTAATATGCCCGACACCATGCTGTTGACCGCGATACTGTCCGACACCGAGATGATCTTGTGCAGTTTGTAGGCCAAAAAGTCCGATGTTTGCTGAAAGGCCTGTGTGGCAGAAAAAATGATTTGCCGCTCCACGATGTCGTTCACCACGCGGAAGGTGAACTGATTAAACACCACTAGGGGCAAAAAGATGGCCAAAAAGAAAGCAAAGAGCAGCTTGTTGCGCAGGCGTACATCCCGCAGCAACGCCCGCCATAAACGACGGCGTTTGGGCTCTCGGGCAACCTGGGATTGTTGCTGCATCATAATACAAGGCGCTTTCTATAATCGGAGGGCGTCATGCCGGTGTGCTTGCGGAATACCTTGGCAAAGTAATCGCTGTCGTAAAAACCGACCTCCTTGGCGATTTTGCCCACTCGGGTATGGGTGTGCAGCAGCTTTTTGGCGTGGCCAATGCGAATATCGGTAATAAAACGGTTGAGGGTATCGCCGGTGGCCTGCCGAAACAGAGCCGAAAGATAGGCGGCCGAAAGCCCCACATGGGCGCTGAGGGTCTCCACACTCAAAGAAGGATCGGAAAAGTGCCGGCGTGTGTACCGCATCACCGCTTGTACCGTGGGGTTTTGTACGGTGAAGGTGGCTGCTTGCGTCTCCTCGTCGGCAGAGGGTTCGCTTTTGACTTCCGGCTGGGGATGGCGGGCTTGCACCTGGGCCACGGCATCGGCAAGGGCGGTGACCATCTCGTCCATGTCGATGGGTTTTTCTACAAAACGAATCGCACGCAATTGGATCGCCGACTTAAAATACTCCTTTTCGGTAAAGGCGCTCATAAACAAAACCACGGTTTCCGGCAGTTCCCGGCGCAGGGCGGTGACAAAGGCAATACCGTCCATGCGGGGCATGCGGATGTCGGAGAGTACGATGTCCGGGCGGATCTGCATGCATAAGGCCAGGGCGTTCTGCCCGTCGTCGGTGGTGCGCACGGTGGTGATGCCTAGTTTGGCAAAGGGGACATGGCGAACCAGGCCCTCCCGGGTCACCAGGTCGTCGTCGGCGATGAGCAATGTGTACATGGGCGTCACCTCCCCTGCAAAATTACGTCCCGCCGCGCCGGGTCACCCGCCTCCGCGGCATCGGCGGCGAATTGGGCCAGCATATCATCCAGTTCGTCAAATGCGCCCAAAGAAAGGGGATACGCATAACGTATGGCCAGGGCCTCATAGCTGTCGGGGGGCATCCAGGCATTGCCTAGCGCAAGTTCCACCCGCGCGCCCTGCCGCAGCCTGTTTTGGATTTCGGCCTCGGGCAAATCCCGGGCGGTGAGCAGGCAGCGGGGCGACATTTGCCATGCTGGGTTGGCGTAGGGGGGATAGGCCCACCGCCGTTCCAGGGACTCATAGGCGCCCTCATCCACCCGGCGGTAGTGTACACCCTCCAAACCCAGGTTAAACAGCAGCATCAGCGCCTCGTCTTGATGCAAAAGCTCGATAAAGTTCAGTGACTTGGCGGCATTTTTGGAGCCGTTGCGCACCGCGATACCGGCAGCCCGCAGCACGGGTGGGGCAGGCCCGTCCGGATACACCAGCCTGGGCCGGTACCCCGGATGAAAGCGGCGCACCTCCCGCAGCAGATTGGCACATTCCTGCAGTGTGCCCACAAACAGGGCGCTCTGCCCCTCGGCAAAGGCTTCAGCCCCCACCCGTTTCCGCGCTGCACTATTGGCGGGGATGATGCCATCCCGCCGCCAGCGCAGCAACGTATCGAAGTATTGGCGGCCCTCGTTTGTGCCGGGGAGCCATCGAAGTTCCGGGGGATCGGCGCTCATATCCAGGGCAAAAAAGGCGGCGTCTGCCAGGGCGTACCCATTGGGTTGGAGCAGCATGGCCTGCAGCAGGGGCAGGCTGCTTTCGCCCACGGCGTAGGGCAGTATGGGGCTGTCCATATCCCGCACGGCATACAGATATGTTTCCAACGAAGCCATACCGGTGGGCAAGGGCAGCCCTGCCCGCTCCAGCAAGTCGCCCCGCACCACTATGGCCATTGCCGACTGGGGCGGCAGCGTGGCGGGCACCATGGGCAGGGAACCGTTGTCGGCCAGGGCGCGCAGATGCTCAGCGTCCAGCTCGGCCAAGGTGAGGGGCGCAAACCTGCGCAGCATGTCTTCGGTAAGGGGCAGGTAGGCGCGCCGCAGGCCGGGCAGGGCGGTGGGGGGCTGCCACGGATCGGTGGACACACAAATCATGTCAAAGTCCTCGCCGCTGGAGAACACCACCGGATATTCCCGCAGCGCGTTTTTGGGGGATATAAAACGTATCGCCAGCTCCACATCCAACTCGTCCATCAGCCGCTCGTTGATGGCGGCCAGCACCCGGCCCATGTCGGCGGGTTCTTCGCCAATTACATAGAGTGAAAGCTGGGTTGATTCGGACTCAGTGGCAGGGGAAATCACTGCCGGTGAAACAACCGGGCGCACAGGCGCAAGCACCCAGGCCAGCAGGCCGAGCATGGCCGCAGCCAGTACAGCGGGTAGAATTACTCGAAAAACGCGCATGAGCCACCTCCAGCGCGATTATTATACCATACAAATGCTTATTGAATCTCAGCAAGATTATCCAAGGTAGCCACGGTAACGCCGGTATCCACATCCCGTAACTCCAGGCCCCTGCCGGACAGCAAATCCACCGCCCCCATCACGCTCAAATAGCCCATTTTGTAGGGGTTCTGCGCCATGGTGGCCTGGATTGCGCCACGGGCGATGAGCTCCTTTACGTCGTCGGAAAAGTCAAAACCTATCACCTTTACCTCACCGGCCTTACCAGCTTGTTCTACCGCCCGGCCTACGCCCACCGTGGAGCCCTCGTTGCAGCTGTAGATGCCGGCCAAGTCCGGGTAGCGGGCCATGATGTCGATGGCGATGTTTAGGGCTTTGGTCATGTCCCCGTCGGAATACTGTACGTCCACCACCTCGATGTCCGGGTAGTGCACGGCAATGTGATCTTTAAACTCATTTTCCCGGGTCATGGTGGTGCCCGCGCCAGCTTGGGCGTTGACAATGGCCACCTTGCCCTGGTTGTCGATCCGTTTGGCCATCTCATCGGCGACCAGGCGTGCGGCCACGGCATTGTCGGTGGCATAAAAGGCGTCGTAGCTGTTGGTGCTTACGCCGGAGTCGATCAGTATCACCACGATGTCCGCTTCCTTGGCTAACTCAACCACCGGGGCCAGGGCGTCCTTGCTGGCGGCGGCCAGTATGATGGCATCTACCTGATTGTCGATTTGGTTTTGTACGAGCTGTGCTTGCACGATGGTGGCATCCACCTTGGTGGAGGGGGTATCGAAGGTGAGCCTTACGTTGCCCAGCTCGGCCGCGGCGTCTTCGGCGCCTGCGCGCACCTTGCCCCAATGTTCATCCATGGAATCCATTGCGATCAAGGAGATGGTGTAGATGTCCGCCAGGGCAACGGGGCCGAGGCAGGACATTAGCAACAAGGCAACAAGGAACAAAGCGACGATCTTTTTCATGTGGCCCTTGACCTCCTCTGGCTTGGTACTGTATACAATAGCATATCGTTGAGGGGTTTGCAAAGGAAACACAATGGCAAAACAATGTTTACAACATCCGCCACAATTCATACACCTCACAAAAAGCGTGATCATCTTCTGGAAATTGATTTTCTAATTTGTCACGTACTTCATAGGCCTGAAAAAAATCATTAAGCAATCCAAACTTATTGAGTTGATCATAAGAAATTGCAGTGTCAAATCCGCCCCCGCAGTTTGTTATCGCGCTAATTCCTGTCATTTCTTCACTCAAATCATAACCACAGAATTCAAAACCATCATCTAAAACATGAAAGTGGTAGTCTTCAGTTGGATTTACAAAATAAGCAATAATTTGCTCATCTGGTTTTAGTGCCGCTTTTAACAGTAATGTATAATCAGGGGCTTCATCCTCATATACCTCATAATGAATCCCCTCATCAACTATAATTGGGCATAAACAGACATCGAATGTAACAATTTCATTTCGGCCAGTTATTCGAGAAAATTCTTCGTATTCGCTTATTGGGAAAAAACGCTCTGCTTTTATATAAATTGGTTTCATTAAATCAACACCTTTCTTGTCACCCGCTCCACTTCGCCAGCGCCGCCAAATTATCCTCCGTATCATGCAACAAATTCCACGACAGTACGGCCTTCTGCGCCCCGGCATCGGCATATAACCGCACCATTTCACGCACATAATCGGGATCGCTGTCGCAAATCCCGGGTACGCGGTTGATCTCAAAGCCGGGCCAGATGGGGCATTTTGTGTTGGAAAGAGCGGCCATCTGCGCCTTTGCGCAGCCCGTTGCATCGTTGACCGCCACGCCCCACAGCGCATGCAGCGTGGATTGGGTTCCCGCTCCCGCCACATCCTGCAGACGGGCCAATTCAAAGGGGATGCCTGCCGGGGCTTTGGTGCGCAGGTAGAACATGGGCTTTACAAAGTCCGCGGTTTCCGCCAGGGCTTGAATATCCTGCCCTACATACCAGGCCACCAGCGGCGCAAACACGTCCAGGCCCACCAACAGGCCCCGCTGCCGAAAGCTGGCAGCTAAAGACGATACTGCTTCGGTGATACACGCGGCCTTGGCCACAAAATAACGATTTATATCAGGATCGGCAAATTGATACTGAATGCCGCGCCGCCCCATGGGCAACAAGGATTTGGGGTTGCCTGCCACCCGCCGGAGCATGGCATCCACATCGGCGCCTGCTTTTGCGTATCGGCGGCGGCACAGGGGGCAAAGGCAACCGATGCCCTGCTCCAGGCCACCGGCAAAGCTGCTCTGCCGGATTTTATCTAAAAACACGCCGTCGAAGGGCAGGCGATGAAAGAATCGATCATACATCCGCAGAGCTATCCCTTG
>WQXF01000119.1 GCA_009784985.1 Clostridia bacterium
AAAAGCTGGCTACATGGAAGGCCACATCTTTTTGGGCTTTGAGTAAATTCCTTCGTAAACTACCCGCTCTATGTCTCAACCCTGCCTTCAACTCCTGAAAGCAGGGTTCTTTGACAAGCTGACAGGCCCTCTCGGGCCTGCATCGTAATGCCATTCGCAGTAAAACCGAACTACTGTTAGGTGCTTTCTTCGCTCCCTTGTACCCCTGGCGCTTAATTCACGCTTTTCAGCGTCCGCCCTTTAAGAGATTCCACATCGTGTTTGCCGGTTATGCCAAGAATAACCCTTGACTCATCATAAATCAACGTTTTGTCAAAGGGGATATGCGCCTCATAAACCTCGCCTGCATCATCCGCAAGGCGATTGGTGAATTCATTTCTGTTTATGCAGGGTCCGGTAACAGATATGAGGTTATCGTGCAGCTTCAAGGCATCAACCACCGTCATTTGAAACACGTTAGATTCCACCTTTCCGCAAGTTTTTCAACTGCAGTATATACTTATCCAGCACGTTTTGCAACACCGCAATTTCATAGTCTGTTATCTGATACGCCCTTCGGTTGTGTATCAATTTTCTTTTGGCCTCAATCTCCATCAAAAGATTATTCGCCTCATCTCCGCATATTGCCCGGCCATTTACTATTTGACCGTAATGGATAAGCTCTTCATAAAACCCGGATGCTGACACTTTTGTGTGCATTACCATTGTTCCGTCGGTGAAAGTAACAGCCTCTTTTCCGGTGAACATTAGATGCTTATCCCACTCGTCGGACTGCTCTAAAACAACTCCTTTTCTTAATAAGGTTGCTTTTACACGGTTTATTATTCCCTTGTCCATCGGTTTTTGTTTAGATAGTATTTCAAGTGCTTTTTCGGACTGAAAATAGAAAATAGCATCATTGATAGAAATGATATGTTTCATCTCTATTCTTATTCCCGATCATTCCCAAAAACTGCCAGCGCGGCCCTAGCCTCGGCGTTGTCCAGCGCGTCGCGCAGGTGGCGGCGAACCCGCATGTGGATGCATTTTTTGGGGCACTTTTCCACGCATGCGCCGCATCCTGTGCATGCCTCGGTAATCACATGGGGTTGCTTGCGCTCACCGCCAATGGCTTCGAATTGGCACAGCTTTTTGCAAATGCCGCAGCCAATGCAGGCTTCCCGCTCGATCACCGCCTCCTTGCGGTTGTCAAAGTCGCCCCAAATGGCCGTGGTGGGGCATACTTCGGCGCACATCATACAGCCCACACACTTCTCTTGATCGATCACCGGCAGATTGTCCACCATGGTGATGGCGCCAAACTTGCAGGCCTTATCACAAAGATCGCACCCTACACAGCCCACCGTGCAGTTGTCGCTCACCAGCTTGCCCCGCTCGGCGGCATGGCATAGGAGCTGCACCGGCGTACCCGCAGGCTGCAAGGACAGCACCTTCCTAGGGCAACGCCCAATACACACCGTGCAGCCCGTGCACTTGTCGGGATCAATCACCGCGATCTGGTTGCGGGTGTCAATGCGGATGGCGTCAAAGGTGCAAAACGCAACGCAGGTGCCCAGGCCCAAGCAGGCGTAGTGGCAAGATTTATTGCCGTCGGCCACCAGCGAGGCGGCCAGGCAATCCTTGATCCCCTGATACCGGTACTTGGGTTTGCAGTGATCCACCGTGCCCTGGCACAACACCATGGCCGTCATGCGGCGGCTGTAACCGGGATCAATGCCCAGCATGGCCCCAAGGGTGTCGGCCAATTCCTGGCCACCCACTGGGCAACCGTTGGCCGGTGCCTCACCTTCCACCAGCGCATCGGCAAAGGGCTTGCAGCCCGGATAACCGCAGCCGCCGCAGTTGGCGCCCGGAAGCACGGCAAGCACTTCGGCCGCCCGCTTGTCCACCGCCACGTAAAACACCTTTCCGGCCACCGCCAGCAACACGCCAAATACCAAACCGAGGCCGCCGAGGACCGCCACGGCGTATATGATCGTCATCATCCCAAGCGTCCCCCTTGATTCATTATCTAATAAATCCCTGAAAGCCCAGGAACGCCACGCTCATCAGCCCGGCGGTGATCAACGCACCGGTAAAACCGTGCATCCACTTGGGCATGTCGGTGAGCTCAAAGCGTTCGCGCAGGCCGGCAAACAGTGTGATGGCAAGGGTAAAACCCAGCGCACCGCCCACGCCGTTCATTACGGATTCCAGCAGGCTGTAATTTTCCGTCATGTTCAGCAGGGCAACGCCCAGCACCGCGCAATTGGTGGAGATCAGGGGCAGGTACACGCCCAGGGCCTTGTACAGGCCGTAACTTAGCTTTTTAATCATCATCTCCACCACCTGCACCAGCACGGCGATCACCAATATAAACGAGATGGTCTGCAAAAAGCCTAGCCCCAACGGCTCCAGCAGCCAGCGCTGCACCATGTAGGTAAACATGGAGGCCAGCGCCATCACAAAAGTGACCGCCATGCCCATGCCCACCGCGGTGCCCAATTGTTTGGAAACGCCCAAAAAGGGGCAGATGCCCAAAAAGCGGGACATGATGAAGTTATTGACCAGGATGGACCCCACCAGGATCACAAATACATTCTCCATGTGCTCTCCCCCTTTTTAAACTTTGGCGGCCGCCCTTTTCTCCAATTTGCGAACGATCAGGTTGATGGCCGCCAACAGCAGCCCCAGCATGATAAACCCGCCCGGCGGCGAGATGAAAATGGCCATGGGCTCAAAAGAGGCGGGCATCACCTGGGCGCCCAGAAAAGTACCGTTGCCCAGCACCTCGCGGAAGGCGGCCAACAGCGCAAGGGACAGGGTGAACCCCAGGCCCATGCCCAACCCGTCTACCACCGATTGCAGCGGCGAATTCCTAAAGGCAAAGCCTTCCGCCCGCCCGAATATGATGCAGTTCACCGCAATCAACGGGATAAAGATGCCCAGGGACTGATGCAGCGCGGGCACAAAGGCCTCGGCCACCAACTGCACCACGGTGACAAAGGCGGCGATTACCAAAGCCAACGAGGGAATCCGTATTGCCTCAGGGATGATTTTCCGCAACAGGGAAGTCGCTAGGTTAGAGAACACCAACACAAAAGTGGTGGCAATACCCATGCCCAGGCCGTCAAACACCGTGGTGGATACGGCCAGTGCGGGGCATATGCCCAGCATCTGGCGAAAGATGGGATTCTCGCCCAATATGCCGTGCCCAAATGTCTTGCCCAGTTTCATTGTTGGCGCCTCCTTTATTGCTGATCGGCTACAATGCTCTGATAGGCGCAGGCCGCCTGCCTTAGGCCACGCATCACCGCATCCGTGGTTATCGTTGCGCCGGACACGGTTTGAACGGATTCTGCGGTTTCTACTGTGGCTGATTTACCTATAAACTGCCCGGTAAAGGGCTCCTCAAAAGCCTTGTTGCCAAAGCCCGGCGTCTCGGGGTTCTCAAGGGCTTCCAGGGCCAAATAGTTGCCCTGGGCGTCCACATCCACCTGAATCAAGATCGGCGGGCCGTTTTCGTAATCCGCGGCGTAGCCGGGCGTCCGCACCACAAAACGATATAGCACGATTTCCCCGCCTTTGATGCCGCGCTGGGCCGACTGTACGCCCCGGTACTCCTCGGGCGCTGGCAGCTCAATATCTTCGAACTCGATAGGCGTAGCCGAAGAAACCGTGTCTACAGCCGCCGCAATGCTCTGATAGGCGCGGGCCGCCTGCCTTAGGCCACGCATCACCGCATCCGTGGTCACCGTGGCCCCGGACACAGTCTGGATGGATTCGGCGGTTTCCGCCGTAGCTGATTTGCCTATAAACTGCCCGGTAAACGGCTCCTCAAAAGCCTTGTTGCCAAAGCCCGGCGTCTCCGGGTTCTCAAGGGCCTCCAGGGCCAAATAGTTGCCCTGGGCGTCCACATCCACCTGAATCAAGATCGGCGGGCCGTTTTCGTAATCCGCGGCGTAGCCGGGCGTCCGCACCACAAAACGATATAGCACGGTTTCCCCGCCTTTGATGCCGCGCTGGGCCGACTGTACGCCCCGGTACTCCTCGGGCGTCGGCAGTTCGATATCTTCGAATGCCAAACCCGCATCCTGCTCGGGCATGGGAATCAAGTATTGCATGTAAAAGGCGGATGCCTGGGCCACGCCCTTTTTGACCGCATCACAAGTGACGGTAACGCCACCGATCACATCCACCCCGTCCAGGGGATTCTCAACGGTTTGGTTGGCGAACTGGGCAAAGAAGTCGGCTCCCTCGGCCCCTTCCAAGCGATCACCGTAGCCATCGGTGTCATTCTGGGCAACCAAGATGACCTCCGTCACCTGGGCGCGCTCCACATCAATGGAAGCAAGGATCTCAACGGGGGCCTCAAATCCCATGGACGCAAGGTCAAAGATATACCTTTGGGTTTGCCTGCCCAGCCCAACCCGGCGAATTTGCCGGATGGTTCCAAAATCACCCACCAACCCGTAGGGATTCACGTCCTCTTCTACCGGAGCGCCCTTGGGTGTACCGGGATTGGGCGTTATGCCCAGGGCCTCCATGGTGAGGGCTGTCATCTGCAAAGTTGCTTCTTTAAAGGGCCTGGACGACACGGTAGAGCCGCTGATGATATCCACCTGGCTGTCGATCACCCCGGGATCGGCGGCCAGGGCTTCGTACTGGCCCAAAAAGGGTGGCGCAATCAGCTTGGCGGCATGGCTGGGCGTCTCCATCAGTTCACCCACCTCAATGCCGTAGATGGAACCGCCCACGCCCACACACATGGTGATGGGGATGGGCCCGGCATACCCGTCGGGGGAAGCGGTGAGTACATACCCCAGGATCTCGCCGCCTGCCTTGCCCGCGTACAGCCCCGTCACCAGGGGATAGCCATCGGGCACGGTCATCTCTTCAAATTCCTCGGCCTCAGGCAGCACGGCGCGCATAGCGGCTTGGGTGGCCTCCAGCCTTTTTTGTTCGATGGGCCCCTTGGCCAGCAAGAAGGTGCCGCCCAATAGCAGCGCAATCACAAAAGTAAAGAGCAGCAACCGCCCGCCCAGTTGGACCATGTTTTTACGCACTGCGCTTCACCTCCCCAAAGACCCGGGGGCTGGTAACACGCTCGATCAGCGGCGACACCACATTCATCAGCAATATGGCAAAAGCGCAGCCCTCCGCCATGCCTGCGTGATACGAACGGAACAAAAACAACAATACGCCGCAACCCGCGCCGTATACGATCCGCCCCCAAGGGGTTACCGGCGCGGAGGAATAGTCGGTAGCCATAAAGAATGCGCCCAGTATCAGGGAGCCGGACAGCAACTGATACACCGCCGAATCCACCCCAGCCTCCACACTGTACAGGGCGCCGGTGCGCAGCCAGGTAAGCGCCACAAATGAGGCGATAAAACATACCGGAATACGCCAGTTGATCACCCGCCGCAGCAACAGATACACCCCGCCGATCAGCAATGCCAGCTTGCTTGTTTCCCCCAGGATGCCGGGCACATTGCCGATAAACAGATCCCATAGCCCGTATTGTGCGGCTTCCCCACCGGCCCGCATTGCCTCCAACGGGGTCGCGCCGGAAAGGGTGTCCACTGGCCCGTTCGAAAATCCCGCCAGCCAGTTGCCGGCGTCGGGCATCGCCCAATCGGCCATCAAAGAACCCCAGGATACCACTAGGATGATGCGGGCAGCCAGGGCCGGGTTCATAAAGTTTTGGCCCAACCCGCCAAAAAACTGCTTGACCAGCACGATGGCGATGGCCGAACCCGCCGCCGCCAGCCACCAAGGGGAGGACGCGGGCAGATTAAAGGCCAACAGCATGCCGGTGACCACCGCGCTCCAGTCGCCGGTGGGGTTGCGCTTGCGGGCCAGCTTACAATATGCCCACTCGCAAAGCACTGCAGAAGCCACCGATATCCCTATGAGCGCCCCGGCGCGAAGGCCAAAAAACCAGATGGCGGCAAGGGCCGCCGGCAGCAGCGCGATACATACGTCCACCATGATGCGCCGTGTTGTCGCACCGTCGCGCAGGTGGGGAGACGGCGCTACCACATATATTTTTTGCATACCCTTCCACCTCCTAGCCTTTTTGGGCTTTTTCTGCTTGCCGAACCCGGATGGCCGCCTTGGCGGTGGCGCAGGCTTGGGCAACATTCCGTTTGCTTGGGCACACATAGGAGCAAATGCCGCACTCCATGCAGGCCATGGCGTTGTGTTTCTGCGCCAAGTCCCAGCGGTTGCTCCGGGCCACCAGATCGATATGGTTGGGCAGCAGCCCCATGGGGCAACTATCGTGGCAGCGCCCACAGCGGATGCAGGGCCGCGCCTGTGGCAGCACCGATTCCTTGCCAAAGGCCAGTATGCCATTCACCCCTTTGATCACCGGCAGGTTCAGGCGATACAACGCCGCGCCCATCATGGGCCCGCCCAGCACCACTTTCTCCACGCCCTCGGTAAGGCCGCCGCATTCGTCGATTAAATCGGCGATGGCCGTGCCGATACGCACGCGCAGATTGGCTGGCTCAGCGATGCGCCCGGCCAAAGTGATCACCCGGTCGATCAAGGGTTTTCCCTGCCGTACCGCACAAGAGATAGCGGCGGCGGTGCCCACGTTCAGCATCGTAGCGCCCACCTGTTTGGGCAAGATTCCCTGGCGCAAGGTGCGTTTGGTAAGGGCATAGATCAATTGCCTTTCACTGCCCCTTGCATAGCGGGCGGGCAACACTTCCACCCGTACATTGGCGCCTATATTCGCAAAAGCCTGCCGCATCGCTTCAGCTGCATCTAATTTATCATCTTCAATGCCCACAATGGCATTAGGCGCGCCCAGCATCCGTTGGGCAAACACAAGGCCGTCGGCGATTTGCTCGGAGGCTTCCAGCATCAGCCGGTGATCACAAGTGAGATACGGCTCACATTCCATGCCGTTGAGTATCACGGTGTCCACAGGCGATTCGGCCACGGGGGCCAGCTTTGCCGCCGTAGGAAAGGCGGAACCGCTCAAGCCCACAATGCCCGCCTCGCGTACGATTTGCAGCAATTGCGTGGCATCCAGCGCATCCACATGATCTCGCGGCGTGCAGCTGGCATGCCAGCGATCCTGAAAATCATTATCGATCACCACCGCGGGCGTGTACAGCCCGTTTGGCAGCACGCAGTGATCCAGCTTCACCACCCGCCCCGACACCGGCGCGTGCACAGGAGCACTAATTAGGTCCTCGGCCGCGCCGATCACCTGGCCCATATCCACCTTTTGCCCGGCCTTGGCGGTGGCAACGTTGGGCTCGCCCATATGCTGGCGCAAGGCAACCACCACCCGCACCGGGGCTTTGGCGTCGCGGATCGGAAGCCCTTGGGTCGCTTCTTTTCCCTTGCCAAACTCCCGGATACGAATGCCGCCCGGAAGGCCACGCAAAAACACCGCCATGGACCTACCTCCTTCGGAATGTACATTGTAATTTGTACATTGATTATAGCATATCCTGTCGCCTAAGCAAATCTTTTCGCTCCGCCGCTTCTTGCAATAATGTGGCGGCATGGTTTAGGCTGCTGGCGCTTTGGGGATCGGCCCCGCCTACGATGCGGGCCAGCTCGGCACAGCGGCCTTGCTCGTCCAACCGGGCCACGTTGGTGCGGGTGCGGCCCTCGCTCTCGCGTTTTTCCACCAAAAATTGTGCGTCGGCCATGGCGGCGATTTGGGGCAGGTGGGTTACGCAAATCACCTGATGGCCCTTGGCAAGGGCCGCCATTTTTTCGGCCACGACTTGGGCCATGCGCCCGCTGATACCGGCGTCAATCTCGTCAAACACCATGCTGGGCACGCCGGTTTTTTCGGCGGATACGGTTTTTAAAGCCAGCATGATGCGGGATAACTCGCCCCCCGAGGCGATGCGGGCCAAGGGGCGTTCCGGCTCGCCCAGGTTGGGCGCAAGCAAAAATTCGATATGATCCAGCCCATCGGCGCTAAAGCCGCCAGCGGCATCCTCCCTGGTGGGCAAATCAGAAAATCCGGCCCGCATGGTGGCGTTTACCATGCCCAAGTCGGCAAGCTGAGCGCACATGCGCTCCTCAAACCGGTGAGCCAACGCCCGGCGCGCCAGGTGCAATGCCTGTGCCTGATCGTACAGCTCTGCCTCCAGCCGGGTGGCTTTGCGTTCCAAATCGGCCTCGGTGCCTTCGGCATCTTCCAACCCGGCCAGCTCGGCGGCCAGTCGATCCCGGGTGGCCAGCATGTCGTGGGTGGTGGCGCCATATTTTCGGCGCAGGCGGCTGATCACGTCCAGCCGCGCTTCTACTTCCTCGGCGGTCTCGGGATCGTACTCCAGCCCGTCGCGCATGGTGCGCAATTCCGCCGAAGCATCCTCCAATTGATAGTACAGCTCCTCTAACCGTTCGTAGAGCTGCTGATAGGAGGCGTCTAACTTGCCCAGGGGAGCTAGGGCGTCGGTCCCGGCGCGCAGAGACTCCAACGCCGAGATTTTCTCCCCTTCCCCTTCGTATATGGCTTCAAAGGCATATTCGATGCCCTCGGTAATCTTTTCGGCATTGCGGAAGAACACACGCTGGCGCTCCAGCTCCTCCTCCTCGCCGGCTCGCAGGCGTGCCCCGTCCAGCTCGGAAATCTGATAGCGCAGCAAATCCAAACGAGCATCCCGCTCCTGCAAACGCTCCCGAAGTTTGGCCAATTCTTTGGCGGCCTCGCGCCAAGCGTGGTACGCCTCCCGCACCCCGGCTACTAAAGCGGCATGGGCGGCGTCCCCATAGGCATCAAGATAAGCCAAGTGGCGGCGCACATCCAGCAAAGATTGATGTTCGTGCTGTCCATGCATGTCCAACAGCGCTTCTGCTACTTGGCGCAGAGTGGCCAGAGGTACTACGCTGCCGCCCACCCGGCACAGGGTACGCCCAGCAACGCTGATCTCCCGCGCCAGGGGCAAAAAGCCGTCTTCGGCCTCCAAGCCCAGCTCCTCCAGCGCCTTGAGCACGGCAACATGGCCGGTTACGTCAAACAAGGCCTCCACATGGGCCTTGTCGGCGCCGGCCTGAATCATATCGCGATCCGCACGCTCCCCCAGCACCAGATTCACCGCGTCCACCACGATGGATTTCCCCGCGCCGGTTTCGCCGGTCAATACGTTAAAACCCGGTGCAAAGCCGATGCGCACCGCGTCAATGATCGCCAAATTCCGGATGGACAGTTCTACAAGCAAAACAATTCACCCTATTTTAACATTAATCGAAAGCGCTCCATCAC
>WQXF01000120.1 GCA_009784985.1 Clostridia bacterium
ATTTTCCCTGCATGTGTTTCCTCCTGGATGAATCCCTCCACCGCTGCGGCGGTCCCCCTCCCTTTAGCAAGGCAGGTAGGGATAGGAACGAAGATTTCGCTAGAATCCCATACCCCCCTTGCCAAAGGGGGGAGGGCCACCGCAGTGGCGGGGGGATTCGCAGCTAGTATGCGCCCACACCGCAAATCCTATTGACAGCACAGCAGTGCAAGGATATAATGGTATTGATTCTCATTATTAAATATGGCTTTATGCTATATATGGGATTGACATACGCGCACCACCACTATATAATGTAGTCGTTCGCCTTTCATTGGGCAACCTATGGCTACGCGACCCACGCATATGAGGAGGCTTTCCATGATTACCACCATCAAAAAGCGGGATGGCCGGGAACTCCCGTTTTGTATTGAAAAAATCGAAGACGCCATTCAAAAGGCGCTCAACGCTTCCGGCGGCGGCAATGGGCCGGAGACTGCCCGGCAACTGGCGGCGCAGGTTATGCGCGCGTTGGAAACCGGTGAGTTTGCCAACGGAAAAGTGCCTACAGTTGAAGAGGTGCAAGACGTGGTGGAGCGCACGCTGAGCGAGCAGGGGTTTGTGCGCACCGCCAAGGCCTACATCCTGTACCGCGCCGAGCGCAGCCGCGCCCGGGAGATGAACACCCGCCTAATGAAAATCTTTGAAGAAATCACCTTCAAAGATGCTTCGGACAGCGACATCAAACGCGAAAACGCAAACATCAACGGCGATACCGCCATGGGCACCATGCTCAAGTACGGCTGCGAGTCGGCCAAGCAGTTTTACGACATGTACGTGCTTAACCCCGCCCACTCTACCGCCCACAGGGAGGGAGACATCCACATACATGATTTGGATTTTTTAACCCTCACCACCACCTGCACCCAAATCGACTTGATCAAGCTGTTTGCGGGCGGTTTTTGCACCGGCCACGGCGTGCTGCGGGAACCCCAGGACATCTACAGTTATTCGGCGCTGGCCTGCATCGCCATTCAATCCAATCAAAATGATCAGCACGGCGGCCAGAGCATTGCCAATTTTGATTATGGCATGGCCCCCGGCGTGCGCAAAACCTTTGTAAAGAGCTATCGCGGCTTTTTGTCTACTGCACTGGACCTGCTGGCCAACGTGCAGGATAACGATGCCAAAGCCAGGGAGATTTTAAGCGCTGTGGCCGCCGGGCACAACGGGTTGCATCCCACACTGGAGGATTGTGACGCCTACGAAGCCGCCGAGCTGGAGCATCTGCTAAAACTTACGGATGAGGCCACAGCCCGCCGGGTGCAGGCCTTTGCCCACGACCGCGCCACCAAGGAAACCGAAAAGCGCACCTTCCAGGCCATGGAAGCCTTTATCCACAACCTAAACACCATGCACAGCCGCGCCGGAGCCCAAACGCCTTTCTCTTCTATCAATTATGGCATGGATACCTCCCCCGAGGGGCGCATGGTGATCCGCAATGTGCTGCGATCCACCGAAAATGGCCTGGGTCACGGCGAAACGCCCATTTTCCCCATCCAGATTTTCCGGGTCAAAGAGGGCATAAGCTACAATCCCGGCGATCCAAACTACGATCTATTTCGTTTAGCGATCCGCACTTCGGCCAAGCGCCTGTTCCCCAACTTTTCGTTTGTGGACGCGCCGTTTAACTTAAAGTATTATAAGCCCGGCCAGCCCGACACCGAAATCGCTTATATGGGCTGCCGCACCCGGGTGGTGAGCAATGCTTACGATCCCGAAAATGAGATATGCAATCGCCGCGGCAACCTGTCGTACACCTCCATCAACCTGCCCCGCCTGGCCATCCTGGCCCATAAAGACATTCAACAGTTTTTTGACCTGCTGGACACCAAAATAAACCTGGTGATCGATCAGCTCCACGAACGTTTTGAGATCCAGGCCCGCAAGCACGTGTACAATTACCCCTTCTTGATGGGCGAAGGCGTATGGCTGGGCAGCGAAAAGCTAAAACCCACCGACGAGGTGCGCGAGGTGCTCAAGCAGGGCACACTCAGCATTGGCTTTATCGGCCTGGCCGAAACCCTGGTGAGCCTGCTGGGCGTGCACCACGGAGAAAGCGAGGCCGCCCAAAACCTGGGCTTAGAGATCATTGGCCACATGCGGCGGCGGCTGGATGACTTGAGCCAGGAGCGCAAACTCAACTACACGCTGATCTCCACCCCCGCGGAAGGGCTTTCCGGTCGCTTTGTGCGCCTGGATCGCAAGCGCTTCGGCGAGATTCCCGGCGTGACCGATCGGGAATATTATACCAACGGCTTCCACGTCCCGGTGTACTACCCGGTGCCCGCTTTCCGTAAGATCACACTGGAAGCCCCCTATCATGCCCTCACCAACGCCGGCCACATCACCTACATCGAGATGGACGGCGACCCCATGGAAAACCTGGACGCCTTTGAGGCCGTGGTGCGCGCCATGCATGAGGCCGGCATCGGCTACGGCTCTATCAACCACCCGGTGGATCGGGATCCGGTGTGCCACTACACGGGCATCATCGGCGATACCTGCCCCCAGTGCAACCGCCAAGAGGATGCAGACAAACCCTTCCAGCGCATCCGCCGCATCACCGGTTATCTGGTGGGCACACTGGATCGTTTTAACAACGCCAAGCGCACCGAAGAGCGGGAGCGCGTAAAACACGCCATCGGCGGCCAGTCTGCCTCCTGCTCTAAGAGCGAACGATAACCACACATCAAAGGATGATCCATATGCATATCCGCATCTTCGGACTCACCGAGGACTCCATTGTAGACGGGCCGGGCCTTCGCCTGGCCATATTTACCCAGGGCTGTACCCGCGCCTGCAAGGGCTGCCACAATCCGGATTCAAGCGCCCCGGATGGCGGAACCGTCATGGACACCGATCAAATATTGGCCATGCTGCGGGCCAATCCGCTGCAAGCAGGCATCACCCTATCCGGCGGCGAGCCTCTGCTACAAGCCGAGGCCTGCCGCGTATTGGCCGAGGGCGCCCACGCCCTAGGCAAAGGCGTGTGGCTCTACACCGGCTACACCTGGGAAGAGCTGCTAGAGGCTCGCGACCCGGCACACCTGGCCCTGCTGGAAGCCTGCGATGTCCTGGTAGACGGCCCCTTCCTGCTGCAACAGCGCACGCTGGAACTCCCCTTCCGCGGCAGCCCCAACCAACGCTTGATTGATGTGCAAGCGAGCCTTTCCTCAGGCAGCATTGCGCTTTTTGAACTCCCAAGCTGGAGCTGAATAGTTAACAGCATTATAGTTTATAGTTAATAGAGGCTGCGGCTAACCAATAAGTTTTGCCGCAGCCCCTATGAACTATAAACTATTTGCTATTCACCAATTTCGTTAAGCTCAATGCCCCACGTTTCCACCGTCACCGTATGGTTCAGTCCGTATTGCACAAACTCCGTCGAGGCGTAGAGTATGCCCTCGTACAGGATCAGCGTAACGCCGGGAGCTTCGGAAATTAGATTGTCTTTCCAGAGTAGGATGTCGGTAGGCAAACCCTCGTGATCCAGCGAGAAGGTAAGCACCACCAGGGTGATGTCCTCTCCCTCCACATCTTGGGAGATGGTGTGGAGCAGGGAATCCGGGCTGGGCGTAACCGTTAGGCCCATCGCTTCACACAGGGATACCAGGGGGAACAACCAAATGTACCCGGTAGCGTCTTGTACGGGGACCACACTGCTCAAAACACCGTTGATCTGCACCGGAACCTCCGGGCAGGACACGATGGGAACGGGCGTGGGTGTGGGTTCCGGTGTGGGCGTCGGCTCTGGGGTGGGTTCGGGTGTTGGTTCCGGCGTGGGTGTAGGCGTTGGCTCCGGTGTGGGGGATGGGGTAGGTGTTGGTGTGGGCGTCGGAGTAGGCGTTGGTGTCGGAGTAGGCGTTGGTGTTGCCGGAGCCGGTGTGGCCGTAACAGGGGGAGGCGTGGGCGTAGGCGTTACCGGCGGCAAAGTAGGCGGAGGCGGTGGTAATGTGGGTGGGGGTGGCGGCAGCGTAGGCCTGGGCGGGGGTGTGGCATTTACGTCGGGCGGCGCGGGCATCGCATCGATCGAAAACATCAGGCCAAGGGTGGTCGGCCCGGCAATACCGTCTTCCACCAGGCTATGATAGTACTGAAAACGCTTTACCGCTGCTTCGGTTCTGGTGCCAAAGCTGCCGTCCGCCGTGCCGGACAAATAGCCCAGCTCAATCAGGCGCAGTTGCAATACGCGCACGTCGGTTCCGCTCATCCCCCGCCATAAGGTCCTGTGGATGCCGGGAGCCAACTGGTTTGGATCGGGCGTGGGCGTGGCCGTGGGTACCGGCGTGGCCGTAGGCACAGGCGTAGCCGTGGGCGGCGGCAAAGTTGGCACATCGCCGGGAGCCACCCCTCCAAGGCTGCTGGCCATCAGCAGGATCAACAGATACGCAACCAACGCACGGTTTTCCATGTGGTCCCCTCCCCATCGGTCGCCGGAAAGCGACAATGCTTTTACAAATAACTAACGTAGCGTCTGTCGCAAACCCTGCGCGTATTTGGGTTTTTACTGTAAATTATTTCGGGAATTATTTCGTGAGGTACGAAATTGCGTACACCAGCGCCACACAGGCCCCGATGCCCAGCAGCACGGCGAAAATAATCTTCCCGGGGCTCAGCGGCGCTTTGCCGGATACCCGCCCGTTTTGGCCGTTGACCCACACATCATACTTCTTGCCGCGATAGGTGTAGTGATTGCCCCATAATGGAAGCAGGATGTGCTTATAGCTCCGGCTGCGAACCTCGGTGTTGACGCCTAGCACCTGCACCTCGTCGGCATTCACATCGCGCACGATATCGTCGCGTATTTGGCGTTTCATCACTTCACCGGCCTGTTGATACCCTTCCTCCAGGCCAATCTCGTACCGGCGGGCCAAAAAGCCACTCAAAAACTCGGGCAGGTACGGCCTAAGGGCGGAGAGGTCAAAACACTCCGGCGCGGCGGCCTTTTCCACAAGCTTCACCGCACGGATCAAAATGTCGTTAAAAAAGCGGGACACTTGGCCGGATACGCGAGTCCAGCGGGTACGGCGCTCCTGGGCAGTATAAGTTTCGGTTTTGCCGTCTACCACGCGAGTGCGGGTTACCGGCACGTAGTAGTAATGGCCGGCGTTGGCCGTATACTGGGTAGCGGTGTCGGCATCAAACGTCCAATAGGGAAAGTAGATGCCACGCCAATGGCTGGAAAAGGCTTCGTCCCCCAAGGCACGGGGCGAAAAACGCCGCTTTTGCAGCCACTCCTTAAACTTAGACTCCGCCTGCTTTTTGTTGAGCGCAAAGGGGATGAGAGCGCCGGGCGTTACCATGTCCACGTCCAGTGCGTTGACGTGGGCGCGCCCGCAAAACGGGCAGGCCGAAGCGGCCGATGTGGCATCCAGCACCCAGCTAGCCCCACAGGATTCGCAGGCCACCTGGCGCGTGCCCTCCCACATGCGGGCATGTTTGGCATCCTCAAAGCAAGTAAGCTCCTCCGCCTGCCACTCCTCGGGCAAATCCATGGCCTGTTCGGCGCCGCAATGTTCGCAGGCCAGCATGGCCTTGGCCGGATCATAGTTCATGTCCGCACCGCAGCTGGGGCATGGGAAAATATGCGTCTGTTCGGCCTGAGCCTGCTCCTCTGCTTGATCGCCTTCAAATTGTTCGATATCAAATTGCTCCATATGGGTTCCTCCTATTGCTTCTGCCCGCATTTGGGGCAAAAGGCGGTTCCCGGTGCGATGTCCTCACCGCATCCGCCGCAGGCGGGCTGCTGCTTGGCGCCGCACTTGGGGCAAAACACACTGCCTTCAGCTATGGCCTCGCCGCACTTTACGCAAAGGGCGCCCGATTGTTTGCCGCAATGGGGGCAAAACGCCGCGCCCGTAGGCACCGGCTTTGCGCAGCCGGAACAGGCCACGGTTTGGGTTTCGCCTGCGGGCTGCTGGGCCTGCTGGGCCTGCTGAGCTTGTTGTGGCTGCTGGCCGATTCCGCTCATGGCACTGGCCATCACCTGGCCCACACCCATGGCCGCGCCCATGCCGGCCAATCCGCCGCCGCCTGGGTTGTTGGCAAAGTCGCCGATGGCCTGGGCGGTTTGGAATTGGGTAAACTGCTGCATATCGCCCAGCACGCCCATGGAGGTGCGTTTGTCCATGGCCTGCTCCACCTCGGGCGGAAGGGATATGTTTTCGATGGTAAGAGACGCCAGCGTAAGCCCATGGGGGGCAAAGTCGGATTCCATGCGCGCACAAGCCAGCCTGCCAAGTTCCACGTAGTTGGCGGCCAAATCCAGGGCCGGGATCTTGCTCTCGGCAATGGAATCGCTCAGTACCGATACGATGTTGCGCCGCAACTGCCCGGCAATATCCTCCACGGTAAACCGTGCTCCGGCCCCGGCCACCTCTTCGATCACCTTAACAGCGTCTTCCACGCGGAAGGCAAACACACCAAAGGCGCGCAGGCGGATCATGCCAAAATCGGCGTCACGCATCATCACCGGGTTGGAGGTGCCCCACTTGATATCCACAAACTGGCGGGTGGTCACAAAAAAGATGTCGCACAAAAAGGGCGAGGTAAAGCCGTACTTCCAACCTTGGAGCGCGCTGAGCACCGGCATGTTTTGGGTGGTGAGCTCGTGGCGGCCCGGCCCGTACACGTCGGCGATCTGCCCTTCGTTTACGAACACCGCCACCTGGGAGGGCCGCACGGTGAGCTGCGCGCCCATCATGATGCGTTTGCCTTTGCTGTCGTACCGGTGCACGAGGGTATCCCGGTCTTCCTCTTTCCATTCGATGATGTCGATAAGTTGCCCGCGAATGATATTCATGCTGGTATCCCCCTCCAATATGATCAATAATTGCCTTGGTGTATATTATAAGCCAAGCGCAGAGTGCGCGCAACAGCGTTATGCTATACCACGTCTTCTTGATCGGCGTATAGTATTTGGGGGGTAATATTACATTCTCGTATTTTTTTGTAATATCTATAATGCTCTAATTTTGCCCTGCTTCTCTTCACCATGGAGGTACACAAAATCATTTTGACTATGTCTTTTTCATGATCAATGAATCCATAATAGGCATAGTATGTCGCAAAAAGCTGATGAAACGCGTGAGCCCAAGTGTTTCCACAGCAACCACCATAGTCCTTCAAAATCGCTTTCAGTTCAATAAATCGCACGATGTGATCCGAAAGGCACACAAGCAAAAAATCGCATCTTGGCTCAGCGCCGGGCGGCTTGTCTGGCTCATAATAGCAAAAAGATTTCTTATCATTGTTTACCGCACAATATACAGCACGCGAACCACTGGAGTAGTCATCCAATACAAATGATTTGTCGGAAACGGTATATTCCATCATAGAAATTAGCTGGGTTCTCAATCTGAAACTCCTCTCTTTCTTATGCTGAGGAGTTCCTCGTATTCAGTGTCTTGTTCGGATGCCACCGCGTCCAACTCGGCAATATCAACCATGGCCAATTCTTCATCCTTCAAATCCCTTGTTGTACCTTCTTCAAGCATATACGCGGAAAAGTCTTCTGTTCGCAACCAACACTGCTTGGGGATAACGCGATGCGCGGCCTCGCTGTTTTCGGATTCCTTGCCGCACTTGTCCGCATAAAACAAATTGTTAAAAGATGTAAGTATGTAAGGGCTGTGCGTTGTGATGAAAATCTGACTATTTGTTATATTGCGGAAAGCCGCGATAAATTTGGCGAGAAGGTATTGGGCATCCGGGTGCAAATGGGCTTCCGGCTCTTCCACAACGATGAAGCATCTTTGCCCTACCTCCGCATAATAGCGAAGTAGGTTAAGAAGCCAAACTACTTCTTGCTGACCTGAAGCAGAATAGGGTATGGGCACTAGCGTTTGGTCATTCAACCTAATGTAGTCGCTGTCATTTGCATAGGTATAAGCCCCCTTAAGAATTCCTTGGGCTGTATCGTCCAGGAAACGGAATGATGGATCGTTTTTTATGTATTGGTCATTTCTGTAGGCCCGTCCGCGTATTCTGCTAACTTCGTCTATATAAGCGCGTGTCGGTGTGTCAAGAATGTCAAAGGACTTATGGGATTCACGCTGATTGATACGGCGCAATTCATCCCCCTGTATCAGTTGCAGTAGCATCTGCCGAGAAAGCAATGCACGACCCGCAGGAATGTAAATCGGATCGGCATCGTCATTAAACGCATTCTTTAGCCGGCTTACCAAATCTTTATTCTCTTCAATTTCCATTATGATACTTGCGTATTTACTAGCTGCACCTTCCTTGATGACTTGTTGCATTTCTTTGGCATCTTTCCATATGCTTTGCAATTCACCTTGAAGCACCATACTAACATCAAAGCCTATCTCTCCCACAGAAAAAGCAGTCACCTTTACATATCTCTCCGAGGAATAGGTATACTGTATCTCAAATCTACCCAATCCCTTTCCCAACCCAAATGTGCCTGTGAATTTGCTTCTCAATCTTGCAAAGTACACATGCCTGTTACGCTGCCAATCATCAAATTCGCTTGTATACACAAGGCTGACAAACTCTTCTTGAAACGTTCTGAAAAAATAAATAAGCTTCGCAATCGTACTCTTCCCGCTCGCTTGCTCGCCAAGCAGGAAAACAATATCGCTAATCTCCATCTCAACGTTTGAAATGGGGCCAAAGTTTTTTATCTTAATTTTATGCACAGGCAGTCATCCTTCCCTATGTGCTTTGTGTATATTCTATGCGAAAACCCAAAAAGTATCAAGCTCAAAACGCCCCGTCCAGATAATCATCAAAATACCCCTGCCAGTTGCTGCCGCTGGCCTCGTTAAACGCCTCGATGATATCCTGCCGGGTGGCGATGCCAAAACGATACGTTTCCAAATAAGTTCGCAGTGCCCGCAAAAAGACTTCTTCCCCTAGGGCTAGGCGCAGGCCATGGAACATGCCCGCGCCGCGCTGGTATACCACCATGCCGTACTCCCACTGGGAAGCAAATCGATCGATCTCCGCGCCGATGGTACGATCTGAGGGCAGGGTGATCCGCATGGCGCTCTCCACACGCTGCTCGTACAGCCGGTCGAAGGCTGCCTGCCCGTGGATACGTTCATAGTACAGCAGGGCGCTGTATTCCGCCAAGGCTTCGTCCAGCCAAGGGGAGCGAATCTGATCATTGCCCACCTGG
>WQXF01000121.1 GCA_009784985.1 Clostridia bacterium
AAAGCGCGGGAGAAGCCGGATTGGATGAGATAGAAACCGAAGACGGCGACGAGTTTGTTGCGTTGCTTTTCGCCTCTTTGGAGGAGAAAATGCCCCTCGTCGAGATGTTCTCATTCACGCGCGAGTTGGATGCAACGTTAAATGAAACCGAGTACCTTTACACGGGCTCGGCCATCACCTTCGATATTGATGTGTGGGATGCGGACACTCAGGATGAGCTGGAAGAAGGAACCCACTACCAGCTCGTTGCCCAGGAACTCGTGGCGATCGGTACCGGGTATACACTTACCGTGAAAGGCATCGGCGACTATGATGAATCGACGTCCGTCAATTTCACCTATAATATCAACAAGACATTTACGCTGGCAGCAGAGCTAAATGAAGACGAATATTACTACACGGGGGAAGCTATTGTCTTCGATATCGATGTGAGGGATGCGGACACCGACGAAGAATTGGTAGAAGGAACCCATTTCCAGCTTCGCCAGACGTCCTTCCAGATCGGCCCGCATACGCTTACCGTGGAAGGTATCGGCGACTATGCAGGATCGCCGCCCGATATCCTCTCCTATAGTATCATCGCTTACCAGGCGCCTGATATACTCGTCAACTCGCCTAACGCAGAGAATTGGTATCTTGCCGGCAATCCGGCCAGGGTAAGGCCACCGGCTAATCATGTTTTTCATGTCCTTAGAGCATACCCAAACGGAGCGGCAGTTGACTTTTTAACCAGCGGTAATGAGGGCGGCTTCACCATTGAGGACGATGAGATCAATGATGGAGCGGTGGCCTTCGGCTACACGTTTGGGGCTGGGGAAATTGAAATTGAATACCAGCTGCGCAACACGCAAGTAAATGCCCTCTCCGAGGTAAAGACGTTGACGCTCAACCAAGATACCGGCTTTATGGGGTTAGGGATGGACACCATAACGATAACGCCACGCACCGACACGCTTGTGTATATAAACGATTCGGGCGAGGTAGCGTATGCGAGATTGTGGATTGAGGGAGTGCATGAAGACTCGGAGAAGTGGGGTACCGCGACTGCCAGAGCGGTTTGGTGCAATGATGCCAATAAGCTGGAGAATGGAGAAGAAAAAACAATAACTTTGTCGGAATCGCCCCTTCTGGGTTCGGCGGTAATCGTTTTTGCGAGGGACTTTGCGGGGAACGTGCGAAACACCGAAATGGTCGTCGAACCACACCCGGTGAATGGACTCGCAATATCCGGGCCCGACGATGTGGGGGCAACCGGAGGCGAGTTCCTGATCGAAGGGGAACCCAATGAGCTTGTTTTTGTACACCATGACCTCAGTGGTTTTGAGGAGACCATCCAGTTGGACCAAACAGGTAGGGCCAAGGTGGTTATTCATGCCGGCGGGAATATGTCCATTATGGACACTTTCGGCAACACACTTCATCAAATGGATGGAATTTCCGCGGTTCATGACAGCGATGCGGCCCACCTGCAACAGCAGTTGACCGTATTCTATGCTGATGTGGAAAATATCGCACTCAGTGATGGTGAACCCGAGTCTGCCACGCTGTTATTCTACTATCACACCCAGGCGTTCCCCATCACAGTCGATCCTATGTTCAGAAACCGTGACTTGACCATAGACATCATCCTGCCAGAAGATGGATTCGTTAACAAAATTCAGGCCAATGGTACGGATATCTACACCACCTCCAACCGAATGGAGGTAAATCGCGGCCAAGTGGTGACGTACGACTTAAACTGGTACACCAGTCCCTTCCTTATTGTGCCGGGCACGGGGCAGTTGATGATCGAATACGAAGACCTGGGCGGCATGATTTGGGAAGGCACATTCGACATCTCGAAGAGCATCGTGGATGAGCCCGCGATGATGCAAATCGAACCCGAGCCAAACACAAACGGGTATTTCGGGCAAAAGGATCAAAATATCGTCATTTTCGGAACCAGCGTGGGATACGAACCCCTCATTGTCGAGATAGGCACAACGAGTGCGTTGAATGATATCATCGCAACGGGTACGGGTAACTACGTACAGACGAATAAAGGAAACTGGACCACCCCATTTGCCTTAACGGATTTGCCCAAGGACGTGGAGATCGTTGTGAGCGTGTCGTACCGAGATGTGATCGGGCCGGGCACGGAAATGGTTATAATGTACGATGATATGTGCATGCCCACCATCGTGGTTACGCCCCTGTATGAGGGCGCGCGCCATCTTGCCGGCATAACCGAGGTAGGCGCGTTGGTGAGAATCAGCTGCGTAGATCAGACGATCAAGGCAATGGTGGACAATTACGGCTTCTTCCATGCCGAACTGCCGATGTTATTTGAAGGCGAAGAAGTGGTGATCGACGCATATGACCTGGCCGGGAACCACCACGAACTGACTTTGGTGGTTCAAGAGAAGCCGGGACCCATGAAGGCTCATACACAGGGTACGTTATTCCCGGTTTACGACGATCTGGAAGAGCCGGATTGGATGCAAGCAACGAGTGTGACCAAGGCGGAATTGGAAGAGGGCGTATCCCTTGCCCTGCTGGCAGGAAACCTGTTCCGCATAGGTGAATTGCATATGCGGCTGGTCAATGGAGAAGTTGTTGTCAGTTACTCGCTTGAATCGGATGTTGAACTGCTCGAAGAGTACATCACCCTTCTTGCCGGTGAGATGGACGTGCTCCACCTGCTGAATCAACAGGAGCAAAGCCTCATACCCGGTGAGTCATTCGCCTGGATCGAAGACGCCGGGAATGACCGGTATTGGGTATATGCTTCGCTGCAGGTTCTGTTGACAGCAGAGCGGCTTGAGGCGGCGATTGAAAGGCTGACTGGACTATAAAGTTTAGAAGCGGGTGTTGTGTGTGAGTCGTTGCTTTTATTGTTTGCAGCCATTGGAAAGAGGAATCGCTACCTGCCGCCACTGTGGTACTAGAGTACCGTACAGGAGTAAAGATGTTAGAGACCTACCGCCGGGTACCGTATTGCAGGAGAGGTTTTTTATCGGCCGCTCCATCGGCCGGGGTGGCTTTGGCGTAACCTACTTGGCTTACGATCAAAAAAGGCAGCGAGTCTGTGCGATCAAGGAGTTTTTCCCCACCGAGTTCTGCCAGCGCATCAACGCACTCCGGTTGGAGATCGTATCGGATGAGTTTCGGGAAGAATGGAACCGGCAGCAAGAGAAATTTGTATTTGAGGCAAACGCGCTTCGTAAAATCCAGGAAAAAAAAATTCCCGGTGTGGTGCAATTCATTGGCCTGTTCCAGGAAAATAACACAACGTATATCGTGATGGAATTCCTGCAGGGCGACACGCTGGATGTCCTGCTGGAGAGGCAGCCCAACAAGACGTTGCCGTGGGAAATGGCAGTGAACATCACGTTGGAATGCCTAGGCACGCTTGGCAAGATTCACGACATGGGCATTATGCACCGGGATATCAGCACAAGCAATATCTTTATTCAGCCCAACGGAGATATCGCGCTGATTGACTTTGGTATCGCGCGGTACGAAGCGGAGCAGGCGCAGCGACCGTTGACGCGTAATTTTAAAAAGCAATACTCCCCGCCGGAACAGGTGCATGGGAAAAAGCAAGATGCGTCGGTTGACCTGTATGCGCTGGCAATTGTGCTCTTTAAGCTGGTTATAGGCGGAACCCCCGCCGATGGCAGTGCCGCTCCACTCCCCCCCGTCAGCAAGATGACGCAGGTGCAAGACTTGCCCGAGTGGCTGGACGCGATACTCAGCAAAGCGACCCAGCAGGATCCGAAGGATCGTTACCCGAGCGCGCAAGCGTTTGCGAACGACCTGCGCGCTCATATGCAAAGGAGCGCTTCTGGTGGCAAAAGGGGAGGAAAGGGCGTTCGGTTAGGCGCCTTGCTTATCGGTATGTTGCTGGCGGGCGGCACTGCGTACTATTTTTTCAATACGAATGATGGGCCGCCGCCCGTCATCCCGCAGGTAACTGCAACGCCAGAGGCAACCGCAACACCCGAACCAACACCGGAGCCAACGCCCCAACCCACACCCGAACCCGCGTTTCAATTTGGCGAAAGCAGCACCGATATTCAGCTGATGCAATCTGCGCTTGCGCGAATGGAGTATCTCCAGCCCGAGCAATGCCTGGGAAGGCTGGACTTTGTAACCGTGCGGGCTCTCGCTAGGTTTGCACTGGACTATGATTGCGCGTTTAATGGAAGCGCGGTGACCGAATCCTTTGTTGCGCTCATCCATCAGGTGGCGCAAGAGGATGGGGTGATGTCCGCCGAACTACGGGAGCAGCGGGAGCCACTTTCCCAAGAGCAACGGCAACAGCTGACCGCCCTGGCCATGGAGGACGAGGCGACCCCTTCGCCGGAAGAATTGCTGGAGTGGGCAAACGCGGCGGCGCTAGAAACCATCACGGCGGAAACCGTTCCCGCATTGGTGGAAGGCAGGCTGGGAGACGTAGATACACTGCTCGTGATGGGCACCGCCAATAGCGAAGAGGTTCTTACGATACAACTGAATGGGAGGTACTATACATCCATTGTGCCTAACCCAGCTGGCGATTGGGCTGTGGAGATTGACACGATCCAGAACCCATTGGAGGAGAGGACCCAGATATACTTATCCTACGCGCGGGCACCGGAGGAAGGGGTGCTGATAGACATTGTGTTGGATACCGAATGCGAGCCCATCGAATGGACTGGCGTGTTGGATGATGCTTCAATGATGCTGGAGGGGCAAGGAGAGCAGGGGGCTTGGATCACCGCTTCCGCCGGCGGCGAGTCATGGCACACACAGGCAGACGAGAATGGCTGGTTTACGCTGGAAATTGCGCAGCTGTCACAGGGGACAGAACTACATGTGCTAGCGACTGATCTGGTTGGAAACACTTGGGAGGACACGCTGAGGGTATCCAGAGCGGAACGAAGGCAGATAGAGATTACTTCCCCTGAGGAGGATATCTGGAATGCCGAGTATATTGCCGGCGACGCATTGCCATGGACTCTCGCCGGTATCGCGCAGCCGAAAGATGCCCTGCATGTGGAAATCAATGGCGTAAGAGAAAGTATCACAGCGGATGAGAATGGCCATTGGGAAACGGAAATCACCGGAGACAGGTTGATTGAAAACCAAGCCAATACCATTGCGATCAACTACGTGGACAACAGAGACGCAGCCAAGGGAAAAACGCTGCGGGCGATCTATGACCCCTACTGCGAGCCACTTGTTTTGTTGGATTCGATTTACCCGTCTTCCAGGTGGATGGAGGGCGTGACCGAAGCAAATGCGGTGATCACGCTGGAAAGCCAAGGACTTATTTTTCAAGCCAAGGCGGACGCAGAAGGCGCATTTATGATCGCATTTGATCCCCTGCCCTACAACGCGGAGGTTGTGATCACGGCAACGGATGTCGCGGGCAATACGAGTACGCAAGAAGTTCGGGTAAAAGAGCCGCTCCCCCCCTTGCTTGGGAAGATCGTCAGGCCCCTTGACCAGGAAGTCTTGATCGGAGATCGAATCGCGGTATCCGCGTGGATTCTCTCCGATGAAGAGGTTGAAGGCGTCCTGAAGCTGCGTGCGCCAAACGGCAGAGAATCTGTGGTGGAGCTGGCCGAAAATGAGGTGGAGGCGTATAGCGAGCAGGATTTTGCCGTACAGCAGAGGACGCATAAAGATGAAGTGGCGGCATCCGGCGGCTTCACCATCAAAACGCGCATTCCCGGTTCCCGCTATGGCATTAGGGGGGGCGACGGTTTCTACGTGCTTTCTCTTTACGCGCGGCAGGGGGATGAAGATATATTGCTTGCCGAGCACCAGTTCCGCGTTGAACAGGCAGTGGAGGAAGAAGACGATGAGTTGGCATTGCTGGCAGGGGGTGGCCAAGGCATAAGCCAAGATGCCGAAGAAGCAGCACTTTACGTCATCGATGAAGCCAGGGGATATGCCGCAGGTTTGGATGAGCTGCAAGTTACAGCCGTGAGCCCTGATGGATTCATCCTTACCGGTTGGTGCTATGCCCCAAGGGGAACGACGGTGAGCATAGACTTTGAGATTGATGGCGAGTTGTACTCCGCGGGCGACCTGCGCAGGATATTTGGCGGAGCCATCCAGCTTACAAGGGTCTTTCGCCTTGCCGAAGAAGAGATGGCGGGCGGCATTGAAGACATTGACATGGGCAATGCCGGTATGATTGTATCGGTTCGGCTGCCGCGAATTGAACCCGGTGAGCGCGAATTAACGCCAATGGTGATTATTTCTACCCCGGACGGCTCGCTGTACCGGCATGTGCTCAGGCCCTTTGTGCTTCGGTTTGACAAAGATGCGCAACCGGCATCCAACGTAAAAGAGATCACCGACGGATGGGCTTCGGATGCCCAATAGAAGGGCGATTACGCTCTTGATTTTGACATATTAAGAAAAAAACGCGTAATGCCCCCTTAGATGGCGTGGGCACGTATTGCGCGCACCCGAATAGCCCCATCCCGGCAAAAAACAAGCGAGGTGAGCACATGACAATCAGGACAGAAAGCAAACCATGGCGGAAAATATCCCAAAACCTCAAGTTTTGGTCTAATCCCACGTTTTTGATTGAACTAACCAACGTTTATGATGCGGCGTCGTCAGCCAAGCGCGTTGTGGACGAAGTCGGCGACATCGGCAGCTTGTCGGTTCCGGTGACTCGGGATCACGTTGAAGCGCTGTATACACACTGCCGCAAGCTGAACACTTTTGCCGACGGTGTGCATTACGAGATTTCCAAACTGGTGGATAACCCCTTTAGCCTTTTGATGGGGGACACGGCAACCGCCGCGATTGATCTGAACCCCAGCGATATCAAGGTGAGCGATAACAACCATAAGCAGGCCCTAGAGTCCCTTACCAGCCTGATTGCCGGTATCCTTATTGATCCGGAGCTGCGAATGAATTTTCTTCGGCAAGCCAACAAATTGGATGACGACACAATTGAAATTGGCTTGGCCGAAGCCATCACCGAAGCGAAGTTTTGGGAAGAACAATTTGAACTGGCCCGCCAATGCCGGGATGCCGGGGAAGCCATCTTTACAGACCAAGTGCACCAGGATTGGGCCAACATGACACCAGCAGAGCGAGAAAAGATACTAAACGCTTATAAGGATGCGCTCTCCTCAATTTTGGGGACTGCAATCTTTGGAGATGAAACACCTTTAACGCCGAATCCAGTGGATTTTTCGCTAACGGGCTATCACTGGGGTAGCTCTTATGCTTCGCCCATACCAAGGAGTGAAGAAACCCTGAGGTGGCATTTCGGCCCTACTACAACGGACGATCATACGATTTCGCTGAACGGGGATTTTATTGGAGGGGATGCCAGGGGAGGACATTCCCTTGGGAGTGCCATTCATACCACCGGCCACGAAATGCGGCATCAATACCAAGATACCATCAAAGGTGAACCGAAGGATTTGCCACAAAGCGTCTTTGCGGAGTGGGATAAACCCTATATACCTTCGTATCCCAATCACAATTACACACAATATTATCAGCAACCGGTAGAAGCGGACGCGAGTGCTTTTGCGGCACTTTCCAGGCCGCGGCCGGGCGATGAAAAATAACCCACAAGGAGGAGAGAGCGTATGACAATACGCAAGTTCGCGGCGCTTTGTTTTGTGTTGCTTTTGCTGACGACCATCGGCTATGGGGAGGGCATAGGTGTGGAGGTAGATGAGCACGATGAGTATTCATATGAACGGACGCAGGCGCTGGTAGACATACTGCATGCACATAGCAACCTGGGCGTGGAGTTGCTGAGCAAACGCCCAAACAGCATCCCGAGCGAGGATAAAGCGATGTGGGGTTGGGACTACTATCCTCACTCTTCCTATTACGCTGGGGAATACCGATGGACAGGAGTACACTGGCGCACTGCTGAGGCATACCACGTATTTGGCATCTATATTGGAGAATCGCTAGAAAAGGCTAGGGACACCATGGCGCAATATGGATATGTTATAAACCCGATTCCTTTCCGCCGTGAGAAAAGAATACTCGAGCAATTCGCCGCTGGCAAGATCATCGTCCGCTTCACCGCAAATGAAACGGATACGTTAATCAACCATATACAAATCATCATCCATGAAGTGGACATGCCTGAACACAACGCGGAACTCTATGCGCAAACGCAGGCCGTGGTAGACATTCTGCATGCGCACAGCAACCTAGGCATGGAATTGCTGAGCAAATCACGCATTCCGGAATCAGAAATCATCGAATATATACCGGGGCAACTACATGAGGGTTGGCCGCCAGAAGTCAGCCGGAGCGCCAATGGCGAGGTGCGGGGCTACTATTTCCGCTATCCTTATTACGCCAGGGAATACCGATTGATAAATGTGGAGTGGAGCCGCGGCGAGACGCACCACGTATTTGGTATACATATTGGCGACTCGCTGGAAAAGGCCAGGGATGCGATGGCCCAATATGGATATTCCCCATATGAAAGCCCGTATTGTCTCTCGCTTGCAAGAGGAATCCTGGCGGAGCAATTCATCAACGGCAAGGTGATCATCACCTTTGAGGCAAATGAAGCGGATTTGGAAATCCGCCGGATATCAATTCATTTTGATGAAGGTGATCCCAATATTCCGGAAAACGTTCGTTATTGACCGGCAGGGCGCCGCCAAGACCCACAAGGAGGAGGGTGCAAATGACCATGCGCAAGATAATGGTGTTTTGTATTGTATTGCTTTTGCTGGCAAGCATCGGCTATGGGGAGGGCACAGGCATGAAGGCGGATGAAAACGACGCGGATCTTTACGCGCAGACGCAGACGCTGATTGAGATTCTGCATGCGCACAGCAACCTGGGTATGGAGTTGCTGAGCAAGGCGGAAATCGCCGAGTCCGCAATCAGCGAATATGTACCGGGGCAAAGAAATAATGCAATACTGCCCACCCGGAGCGAGGACAAAGCGGTTTGGGGCTCATATTCCCGCTATCCTTATAACGCGAGGGAATACC
>WQXF01000122.1 GCA_009784985.1 Clostridia bacterium
GTGATAACGACCCACAGATAGCGAGCATAAATAATGATTTGGCGTTTTCGTATATCGAAACAGGGGAATATGCAAAAGCAGAGAAGGCCTTGGCCATCTCATTTGACTTGCAAAAGCAGTTACCTAAAGCCAGTCCAACGTACGCACGGGCAAAAAATGTGTTGGGTGTATTTTTCGATAGACAAGAAAAATACAGCGATGCATTACAATGTTATAACGAAGCCAAAGAGATAGTAATCAGCACATCGGGTTCAGAACATCCCTCCATCTATGGATACAATCATAATATAGCAAGTGTGCATCGGCTTCTTGGGAACTACGAGGAGGCCTTGCACCTATATCTTAATGCACAAGGCTATTGGGAAAAACATGCAATCCCTCTGGAGTATGCGGAGTATTCTGATAATGTTGCTCGTTGCTATGCTGATATGGGAAAAAAAGCACAAGCTTTACCTCATGCACAAAGAGCGCTGGACATCTATAAGAAACACCTCCCCCCTGATCATGAAAGGATTGCGTGGGCTGAGGAGTTGGTCAAAGAGCTGCAAACCCAAGAAGACGCAAAGGACTGAACAACCCATGCCCAACACATTAATCATCATTTTGGTACTGCTAGGCCACATAGTCGGCGATTTTTATGCGCAAACCAATAAAATGGCGAGGCGGAAAGATAAAATTTGGGAAGAACTTCTCCTCCATGGCATTGCGTATGCGCTGTGCATGAGGGCGGTTCTTTTTATTGGTATTTCTCCATCAAGGCAATTGATATGGATCGCTGTATTTCTTGGGGCAATTCACTTTCTAATTGATTCCATCAAATTCTTTCTCTTGCCTCTCATCAAAGACATCTTCAAGCCAGATAATCCCGGCAAAGTTAAAGGATGGGTTTTCATAATAGACCAATGCGCACATCTCCTATCAATGGCCGCTATCCTATGGTTTTGGGGCCCACAGTTGGAAACTAAGCAGTTTGTATCGCATGAAATCATAATCGAACAATCCCCTGTTCCTGCACTGATCGTTCTATTCGGTATTCTGTGTGTTCTCAAGCCTGTGGGGATGTTATTCGAAAGGGGAGCGATTCTTAAGCCATTCGAGCAAAAACCCGCTGGCCAAAAAGGAAAATTAGCGGGAAATAGCGTACAGATAGCTATTGACAATGGTTCGGAAAATGTCGATGACGAGAATACCGATAAAATCATTGATCATAATGCCAGCAAAACCATCGGCTATCTTGAAAGACTGGTCGTCTTTCTTTTCTTGTTATATAAGCAATACGGCGCAATCGCATTTGTGCTTACAGCCAAATCTGTTGCCCGATTCCCGGAAACAAAAACCAAAGAAAAGGCGGAATACTTCCTCATCGGCACCCTATTCAGCGTAGCCTCCGCATTCATCATCGCCTTCCTCCTAGGCCTATGCGGATAAGCAAATACACACTTTTGCTTGAAACTCCCCGCACTTTGGTATACTATATCCCCATACCCTACCAAAGAACTCCCCCGGCCCGAAAGGAAGATGATCGTGGGCGACCCCCTGCCTAGGCAACTTTTGCTGCAATTCATCCTGATTTTGCTCAGCGCTTTCTTCTCCTGCGCGGAGATCGCCGTACTCTCCACCAACGAAAACAAGGTGCGCAAAGCCGCCGACAGCGGCAAAAAGAACGCGCGGCGGCTGCTCAGCCTAATGCAGGAGCCAACGCGCTTTTTGGCTACCATCCAAATCGGCAACACCTTGGCCGGCTTTATGAGCACGGCTTTTGCCGCCAGCAGCTTTTCGGAGGGACTGGCAACTGCTGTAGCGGGCTGGGGCGTGGGCATCCCCCTGGCCACGCTCCACACGCTGTCGGTGATTTTCATCGCGCTGATCCTAGCGCTGGTGATGATCGTATTCGGCGAGCTGGTGCCCAAGCGCATCGCCCTGCAAAACGCGGAGCGCATCTCCATGGCCATCGCCGGTATGGTGCACGGGTTCTTTAGGATCACTGCGCCGGTGGTGTGGTTCCTTACCACCGTAACCAATGGGATACTGCGGGTGTTTGGCATCGATCCCAACAAGCGGGACAACGGCGTTACCGAAGAAGAGATTCGTATGATGGTGGACTTGGGCGAGGAGACCGGCTCCATCGCCCCCGACGAGGGCGAGATGATCGACAACGTGCTGGCCCTGGGCAGCAAAACCGCCGTGGAACTGATGACCCACCGCACCGACGTGGCTGTGCTCTGGCTGGAAGACGATGAGGCCACTTGGGAAAAAACCATCATCCAAACCACCCATACCCGCTACCCGGTGTGCGACGAGGATATCGACAGCATCGTAGGCATCCTGCACGTGCGCGACTTTTTTTGCAACATGCGCGCGCCCAAACCAAAACCGGCGCAAAAGCTGTTGCGCAGCGCTTACTTTGTGCCCGAAACCGCCCAGGCCGACGCCATGCTGCGGGAGATGAAGCGCACCAAGAACCACCTAGCCGTGGTGGTGGATGAATACGGCGGCACCAGCGGCATCGTCTCCATGGAAGATTTGTTGGAAGAGATCGTGGGCGAGATCGAAGACGAGCACGACCGGGAAACTCCCGATATCGTAAGCCTGGGCGACAATCGCTGGCGGGTCAACGGCGGCATCGCCATCGACGATTTGGCCGAAGCCCTGGGCGCGGCCTTTCCCGAAGGGGATTACGATACCCTGGGCGGCATGATCTTCGCCCAAATGAACGCTATTCCGGAAGATGGCTCCACCCCCGAGCTGGACATCGCGGGCCTGCACATCAAAGTCACCGAACTCACCGACCACCGGGTAGCCTGGGCGGAGATGTGGCCCACCGAACCCGAAACTGAAGTCGAAAAAGCGCAAGACAGTTAAATGACATATTATCAAGACAACGAAATCTGCATCCGCCCGATGATCGAATCAGACATCGCGTTTTTTGCCGATGCGTTTTTGCAGCTCGGCTGGGATGACAGGCAAGCAACCCTGGCGGTGTATTTCAACGAACAAAATAGTGGCTCCCGCGCGGTATTTGTGGCGGAGATCGGCGTTGAGCCAGTTGGTTACGTCACATTGCTCCCCTGTGCAACAGAAGGACCTTTTGCTGATCAAGGCCTGCCGGAGATCAAGGATTTTAACGTGCTGCCCCCTTTCCGGCGGCGGGGCATCGGCAATCACCTGATGGACTGCGCGGAAGCCCTGGCAAAAAAACAAAGCGAGTACGTAACACTGGCGGTGGGTTTGTACGCGGGATATGGCTCAGCGCAAAGGATGTACGTAAAGCGGGGATATATACCGGACGGCTCGGGGCTTTGGTATGGAGAAAAGCATTTGGAGCCTTATGAAGATTGCCGGAACGACGATGATTTGAATCTTTATTTTATCAAGCGGCTGGCCGCATGCTTATAATTTTCCCTCACCTCAGCCAACAGGCCATCGTAAAAATCCATGGACGCCTTTTGCCGCCCCCTGGCGATTTCTTTGGCGCGCTCCGTATAGAAAGCGTCGTACACCTTCTTTAGCTTCCAATTGTATTCTTGAAAGAAAGATGTGATTTCAGCGCCCCCGCCATCAAGCACAACATCCCCGTCATCACCCAAAATGTACAGCGGCTCCCCCACCTGTCCTGCATAGATCAAGGTTCTCGCAATGCCGATAGCGCCGGTTACCTCCAATTTATCGGCGTCAAACAAGATTTTTGCCTCCATGCTTTGGGGCTGGTTGTCGCCCCTGTACCGATGAGAGGTTATGCATTCCCGCACATGTTGGGCTTTTGGCGCGGCCCACCCTTGGGATACCAGAAAATCGAATGCCATCTCACCGCCGATTTGGGCATGACAAAGCTCCAAATTGGCGGCTTGGGCCTCCCTGCCGATGTCGTGCAACAGGCAGGCGGCCGTCAAAACATCCATGTCTGCCCCGTCCACATGGCCCGCGATATCCAGAGCGGCGTTGAGCACCCTGTACACATGATGCCGGTCGTGGGCGGCGTCTTGCATCTGGGTGAGCATGTACGCTTCGATCCGGTCAAATTCTTTTTTTGTCATTTTTTTCATCCTCCCAATACTTGTACTGTGTAAAAGCGATCTTCTCGCCATCGCGCCGGGTTTTCGTTGATATACTGCAAAATACGTTGATACTCCTCCTCATCACGGACAATGCGGTCATGATAAGAGCGTTGCCATATGGTTTCACCAAATTGCTTGGATGTCAATCCCTTCAAAGCATTCACAATCAGCGGAATCGTTGCCTTCGTAGGGGACGCCGCCCTCGGCGTCCCGTCCATTCCCAGCATTCCGCTTTTTACGCCAATCAGCAAATGCACATGATTCGGCATAATTACATATCGATCCAAAGTAATGCCCTTTTGTTGATTGATGTTTTCGATATGTGTTTTTATCATTTCTCCGGCGCTTGATAATACAACATACGGGACGCCGAGGGCGGCGTCCCCTACAATTTGGCCGAACAAATGAACTCCATCTTTGACGCATATCGTAATGAAATAACAACCCGCTTGCGAATAATCATAGTTCTTTAGCCGGTTATTTTTCCTGATGGGTAAATCCTTCATACGCCAAACCTCTCCCACTTTTTCGGCCTTTCATCATGCGATATGCGGGACGCCGAGGGCGGCGTCCCCTACAGGGTTACGGCGATGCGCTTCCGTAGGGGACGCCGCCCTCGGCGTCCCGCCCGTTCCAAATGTTTGCTACGATTCCACAAACCCTTCTATAAATGCTCCCGCCGCGTGGGGAAGGGGCACGTCTTTGTGCCACACCATGCCGATGGCCCTTGATGGAATCGGCGGATCCAGCTTCACCCGGCGCAGTGAGCCTTCTTTAAGTTGGGGCTCCACAAACTCCGCCACGGCGGCGGCGATGCCCAGGCCGCTCAGGGCAAACTCCACCAGTAGGTCCAAGCTGCCCAGCTCGATCTCGGGCATCCAGCGCACGCCCTGGGCCAGCCCCTGGGCATCCAGCTCCCGGCGGGAAGAGCTGGCGTTCTCCAATAGGATCAAGGGCATTTGCGCCAACTCCTCCCAGCTCATCTTAAGGGGCATGTTTGGAAAAAAGCGCGGGCTGTACACAAAACAATCTTGTACGCGGGCAATCTCCCGCACGATGTAAGCTGCCGGAATGTGCATGGGCAGGTTCACCAGGCCGATGTCGGCATCCCCACGGGCCAGCAGCGCCATGGTCTCGCTGGAAGTGCGGTTGGTCACCCGAATGCCCACGGCGGGATGGGCATGATGAAAGCGCTCCAGCCGGGGCAGCAGCCAGTGTTTGCACAACGAGTCGCTGGCCCCGATACGAAGCTGCCCGGCCGTCAACTCCCGCAGCTGATCGAAGTGCCCCTGGGCCGCAACAATCAGGGCCAGCGCCCGGTCGGCGTATCCGTAAAGCGCCTGGCCCTCCGCGGTGAGGGACATACCCTTGGCGTGGCGCACAAACAGCTTTGACCCCAGCCGCTCCTCCAGCTGGCGGATGGTTTGGCTCACCGCAGGCTGACTCACGGACAGCATCCGGGCCGCCTGGGACATGTTTTGGTGCTTTGCCACCGCCAAAAAGGTTCTGAACCAATCCAGGGTGATATCTATGCCGCTCACTCTCCATAAGATAATTTTATGCAAAACATAAGAAACATTCATTTGACTTATGCTTTCTATGGCATTATACTGCCAACGGGCATAAAATGCAATTCGCACTTGTTTATGAAAGAAGGTATTCCATATGAAATCCACCGGCGTCATCGCCCGCGGCATCCTCACCCCCATCTTTAAAGAGGGCGACGACTTGGCGCCCATGGTGTGCGATTGCGTGCTCGGCGCCGCCCAGGCCGACGGTTTTTCCCTGGCCAACGGCGACATCATCGGCATCACCGAGGCCGTGGTGGGCCGCGCCCAGGGCAACTATGCCACCACGGAGCAAATCGCAACCGACATCCGTCGCAAGTTCGAGATTGGTGAACTGGGCATCGTATTCCCTATTTTGTCGCGCAATCGCTTTTCGGTGCTGCTGCGGGGCATCGCCATGGGTGTTTCCCCCAACAAACTGTACGTGCAGCTCTCCTATCCCGCCGACGAGGTGGGCAACGAACTGGTGTCCCGGGATTTGGTGGACGCAAAGGGCGTCAACCCCTACTCCGATAGTTTTTCTTTAGAAGAATTCCGCAAAACCTTTGGCCACGATACCGCCCATCCCTTCACCGGCATCGACTATATCGATTACTATCGTGGCTTTGGCGATAACATCGAGCTCATCTTCTCCAACGATCCCCGCACGATTTTGCAACACACAAAAAACGTGCTGGTGTGCGATATCCACACCCGCAAGCGCACCCAGCGTATCTTACGCGAGGCCGATCCAAACGCCACCGTGCTGTGCATGGACGATATCCTCAACCAAAGCGTGGACGGCAGCGGCTTTAGCGAGTACGGCTTGCTGGGCAGCAACAAGGCCACCCCGGACAAAGTAAAACTCTTCCCCAGGGATACACACAAACTGGTAGATGCTATACAAGCCCAGATGCTTGCCCGCACCGGCAAGCGTGTGGAGGTGCTGGTGTATGGCGACGGCTGCTTTAAGGACCCCAGGGGCGGCATATGGGAGCTGGCCGATCCGGTGGTGAGCCCGGCCTACACCGCAGGCCTGGCCGGGACCCCCAACGAAATCAAGATCAAGTATGTGGCCGACAACGAGCTGGCCCACCTGAGCGGCGAGGCACTGGCCGATGCGCTAAAGGAGCGCATCCAGCAAAAGGCAGCCTCCCTGGTGGGCAATATGCAGGCCGAAGGCACCACACCGCGCCAGATACCCGACTTGGTGGGCAGCCTGTGCGATCTGGTGAGCGGCAGTGGCGACCGGGGCACGCCGGTGGTGTTGATACAGAATTATTTTAAGAACTACGCAAGCGAGGCGTAAGGCAATCCCGTACGCCTCAACTCCTCTATCAGATCCCTATAAAAATCAATCTGAATGCCCAAGTTCTTGCAGAACATCCGGTTTGCGGTGGGGGTAAAGAGACCGGGGTCGTCCCGGTATTTTTGCAACCTTCCGATCCGTGCGATATACTTTTTGATCGCTTCTTCCGCGCTCATCGTATCAATCCCGTCCCAGCGCAGGGTTTGATAGATGCGGTACACGCCAAAGCGGTCGATGTTGTCGGCATCGCTTACGGTTTCGGCTTCCCCGATGTTTTCGTAATCATATCCCGCTTCACCGTCCACATGCACGGCGATGCAATAATGGATATCGTCTTCTTGCTTTTGGGAAATACCCAGCGTGCCTAAAAAAGGACGCGCTACATCGGCGGACACCCTGCCGTGATCCTCGTTTATTTCCGTATCAAACTTGCCCACGTCGTGTAGAATGGCGGCTAGCGTGGTGATCAGCACATCCTGCCCCTCTTTTTCGGCGATTTCCTGGGCGATGCTGGCTACGCGCAGAGAGTGCTCGAATCTATATCGTTTCTCCACCTCGTCAATGACAACGCTGGCATTCAACTTGTCACGCAAAAAATCGATGGCCTTGTCATACATCTGCCGCATACATTTCCCTCCTGAACACAATCTTATATGCAATATAAAGCAGCGGCGCGGCCACCACCCAACCGGCGGCGTCGGCCAAGTACACGCTCCACTCGCCCAACAGCGGCAAAAGCAGCAGCACGCATACCAAACGCAAACCCAGCTCCAAAAATCCAGATAACATGGGCATCACCGCGTTGCCCAAACCTTGCACGGCCGCGCGATACATAAACAGCATGTACAGCACCGGCGTACCCAGGGCGGTGACCATCAATTGCCGTTGGGCCACGTCCAGCACAGCGCCGATCTGCTCCGCTTCCCCGGATAAAAAGAGGCCCAGCAATGCACGCCCGAATACCAGCGCCAGCGCCAAGATAACGGCAGATGCAACAAGCAGCATGTTTCTGGTGGTAACAACACCGCTCCGAATACGGGCAAGCTGCTTTGCGCCATAGTTCTGGGCCACAAAGGTGGCGATGGCGCCTTCCAGCGCCCCGCCGATGATCCAAAGTAAATCGTTCACCCGCCGCGAGAGGGAGACGCCAGCCACAAATACCGCCCCGTATCCATTGATCGCATATTGTACGGCCAAGCCGCCCACCGAAATCACACAGTTACGAAAGCCCAGGGGCAGCCCCAGGCGCAACAGGGCTTTGGCCGACGCCGGATCCCATTTGAATTCGGCGCGGGTTAGCTTTGCTTCCGGCACGCGGCGCAGCTTATGCAGGCAGTAGGCACAGGCTGTGGCCTGGGCAATCAGCGTGGCGATCCCGATCCCAGCCACGCCTAGCGGGATCACCGTAACCAACACCACATCCAGCACGATGTTCATCACGGTGGAGATGATCATGGCGTGGAGTGGCGTTTTGCTGTCGCCCATGCCACGGAGCATGGCGCCCAACAAATTGTACGCAAAGGCGATCCATATGCCGCCTGTGAGTAAACGCAAATATACCGTTGCGTCTTCTAAGATATCTGCGGGCGTATGGAGCCATCGCAGGGCGGGGCCGGATAAAAACGCCCCGCCCACAGAAAGCGCCGCGCTCCCCATTGCCATGAGCAAGAAGGCGGTACCAAAAGATTTACGCAACGCCGGCAGGTTCTTTGCCCCAAAACGCTGGGCAAACAACGTGCCAAAGCCGTGGGAAAGGCCCATAACCGTGCTGAGCAGCAACCAATAAGTAAACCAA
>WQXF01000123.1 GCA_009784985.1 Clostridia bacterium
TCGACTACAAGGACATCAACCGCCTGCGCCGTTTTACCAACGAGCGCGGCAAGATTCTGCCGCGCCGCATGAGCGGCAACTGCGCCAAGCACCAGCGGCAGTTATCCGAAGCCATCAAGCGCGCGCGTGCCATCGTGCTGATGCCCTATACCATAGACTGAGCCAAGCTCTTTCATTTAGTCAAAACCCGCCTTCACGCATGGTGGGTTTTGCTCATTTTATGCATTGGAGGGAATTATGCAACATCGAGTGGCGCCTTTCTGGAAAAAATACTGCACCTGGCAAACGCTGATGGCCTTGTTTGTGGTGTACGAAATGCTGGCCCTTTGCGCGCGGCATTACAATTCGTTTTATATCGACCGGCTTTGGCCCCAAATCGGTTTCCCACTCACCATCGGCTTTGCCGGTGCTGTGCTCTCCCGGGCCAACATGCGGAACAGGCCGGGTATGCGATGGCTGATCGCCTACTTTTTTTGGTACTTGGCCGTGCTCATCATCAATCGCTGGTACCTGGCCCATGAATTTACTGATTTCCGGTTGGTGCTCTATCGCCTGCTGTTTGTTACGCTGGTGTGTTATCCGTTGGGCAACGAGCTGGCCACCCGCCAAAGGACGGCCCGCGCTGTGTTTTGCACCCTTGCCGGCGCCATGGCAGTTATGGCCGCCATCGGCTTCTTTTGCGTTGTATTCCAAACCCACTGGTACGCACCGTACCGGCACGGCGCGGTGGGCCTGCTGATGGAAAGAGGCACAGGCCTTCGGCTGTATTTATTTGCCCATCCTAACATCGCCGGTGCGGCCCTGATGATGACGATGCTGCTATGCGTATACCTGTGGCTCACTGCCAAATGCCGTGTGGCCAAGGTGTGGCACGGGCTGTGCTTTGTGTTTCACTTTTTGGCGCTGGCGCTTACGATGTCTCGCGCCGCTATGCAGGCCGCCTCGGCGGGCATGGCATTGCTGCCTTTCTTATGGGTTTTTGACCGGATGCGCGCTTCCCGGCCACGCCTGGCCTGGCTGGCAGGTATCGCCAGCGCCGCCCTAGGCGCCGCGCTCTGTTTTGCGGGGCTGAACCTGGTGACACGGGGAGCAGGAAATATTTTGCAAATGGACTTTTTATCCCAGAGGGAGCAGCTGGGCAACACCAGCTTGTTCAGCGGACGTCCTCCTGTATGGGGCGCCGCCCTGCGCACCCTGGGCTCCTACCCCACCTTGCTGATCAAGGGCGCCACCTTGGAACGCTTGATGCTCACCGTCAGATCCCAGGTTCCCGATGTTGCGGGGTGGGGGTGGGCGGTGCACCTGCACAACACCTATCTCACTGTGCTGGTTGGCATGGGATTGCCTGCGTTTTTACTATTGCTGGGCTTTTTGTGGCGGCTGGCCCAGTCCAGCCTGCGCCTGATCCTGCGCGCCGGGGCCAGCTTTGGTCAGCGTTTTTTGCCGGCGATTCTGTTGGGAAGCCTGCTTGTGGGGATGATGGAACCGTTTTTCTTTACGGGGCAATATTTTGTGGACCGGCTGTTTTTCATCGTCGCCGGGATCATTGTTGTTATTGCTGGAGGCAAAAATGAAGAAGCAATCCAGTAGCATGGACTAGATTGCTTCTTCGCTTTCTCCGCAATGACGATTACGCCTGCGGCTGTTCGCCGTCCACAAGCACCACGCTTAGTTCCACGGTCTCGCCACGGCGGAGCACCACCAGGGGCTGCGGGATGCCCAGTTCCATCTCAAGCTTTACGCGGTTCAGGTCTTCGATGGTGGCGATCTCTTGACCGGCCATGGATACGATGGTGTCGCCCCGGTGCACGCCCGCTCTTTCGGCGGCGCTAAAGGGCTCCACATCGATTACGTACACACCTTCGGGCACATTGTGCTGCTCGGCCAGCTCGGCGTCTACATCCCGGATCATGATGCCCAGCATGGGGCCTTGGTTGGTGAGAGCCTTTAGGTTTTCGCCACCGGTGTTCACGATATCCTCCACCAGTTCCTTTACATTGCTAACCGGGATCGCATAGCCGATGCCCTCCACCGAAAAGGAGGATGTTTTGGCCGTTACGATGCCGATCACCTCGCCGAAGCAGTTGAGCAGTGCGCCGCCCGAATTGCCGGGGTTGATGGCCGCGTCGGTTTGCAGCAAGCTCATGGCCCTGCCCTCGATGGTGATGGAGCGCTCCAGTGCGCTGATGATGCCTGCGGTTACCGAACCGTTCACCTCGCCCAGGGGGTTGCCGATGGCCACGGCCAGTTCACCCACCTCCAGCAGCGAGGAATCGCCGATCAGCGCCGGGGTTAGATCGTTGGCATCAACCTTAAGCACTGCCACGTCGTTGGCCGGTTCCTGGCCGATCAGCACTGCGTCGTACTCGGCGCCGTCCAGCAGGATCACCTTGATTTCGTTTGCCCTATCGACAACATGGCTGTTGGTGAGGATGTAGCCGTCGGCGCTGATGATGATGCCCGAGCCCGCCCCGCTCCGGCGGTATTCACCCCGGTTGTCTCCGCCGAATGGACTAAAGGGATCAATGCCAAAGCCGTATCGCCCAAAGGGGTTTCTGTAGGCAACAGTGGATTCCACGGTGATGGCCACGATGGAGGGACCTGCCATCCGCGCGATTTCTTTGATGCTTAACTCCGGGCGGTCGGGATCCTGTGCGATCTCGGCAGAGACCGCCGCCAGCACAAATTGCGGTTCGGCAGCCGTATCCGATCCCCCTAAGGCCACGATGGACACCGTGCACAGCAGCAGCGCCATGGTCATGGCCGCGAAGCGTTTGACCATATGGTTTTTGTTCATGTGTTAAAACTCCTTTTGTTTGATAGAGCTAGTATACCCCCGCTTTTTGGCAGCAGCATGGAAGGCGTTTGAACAACTTTTGTGATGACTGTGGCAAAAATGTGGCGCCGCCTATTCCAACTCTGCCATAAACTCGGCGATGCGCCGTACGCCCTCTTGTTGCTTTTCCATGGGCAAGGTGTACGAAAGGCGCATGTACCCCTCGGCTTCGAAGGCTATGCCGGGCACCGCCGCCACCTTTTTGGCATCCAGCAGGGCCGCCGCAAAGTCCATGGAGCCGTTGATCACGTGGCCATTGTGGCGCTTGCCCAGCGCGCCGCCGATATTGAGCATCACATAAAACGCACCCTTGGGCAGGCGGCAGTTAAGGGCCGCTGCCAACGCCTTGCGCCGCTCATCCAAGGTGGCCAGCATCTTGTGCAGCGGCGCCTGGTCCCCCTGCAGCGCCGCGATGGCTGCGTATTGCGCCACGGAATTGGGGTTGGAGGTGGCATGGCTCTGGTAGTTCATCATGGCGTCGATGATGGCCGTTGGCCCGGCCGCGTAGCCGATGCGCCAGCCCGTCATGGCATAAGCCTTCGAAACTCCGTTGATCACCACGGTTTGTTCCTTGATCTCTTTGCCCAGCGAGGCGATGGATACGTGCCGCTGGCCATCGTAGATCAGCTTTTCGTATATCTCGTCGGATATCACATAAAAGCCGCGCTCTATGGCCAGGGCTGCGATGTCGGCCAGTTGTTCCCGGCTCCACACGCTGCCGTTGGGGTTGTTGGGGCTGTTGAGCACCAAGGCTTTGGTGCGTGGGGTGATATGGGGCGCCAGCATCTGTGCCGTGGCCACAAACCCATCGGCCTCGGTGGTGGGCACCGGTACGGGCACGCCGCCCGCCATGCGCACCAGTTCCGGATAGCTGACCCACCAGGGCGTGGGGATCAACACCTCGTCGCCCGGATTGAGTATCGCTTGAAAAGCATTAAACAGCGAGTGCTTGGCCCCATTGCTTGCGATGATTTGTTTGGGCGCGTAGGTTAAGCCGTTGTCGCTTTTGAATTTATCGCATATGGCCCGGCGCAGTTCCAACGTGCCGCCCACCGGGGTGTAGCGGGTTTTGCCATGCTCCAGGGCGTAGGCGGCTGCTTCGCGGATGTGAAGGGGCGTGTCAAAATCCGGCTCGCCTGCGCCAAAGCCGATTACGTCTTCACCCTTTTCCTTCATTTCTTTTGCGCGGGCGTCGATGGCCAGGGTGAGCGAGGGGGCGATGCCTTGGCAAAGGCGCGATAGTGTGAGTGGCATTCGATACATCCTCCTGGGCTTATGTTTTGGTTTTGCGTTCTCCATCCAGGGCGATAATTCCTTCTTTAGCTTTCACTTGAAAAAAAAACCGCCCCCATGTACAATGATGAAAGATCACAGAACGCGAATTAAGGGTAGGGCGCGACGCCCCGGCGCGCCGAGGGCGTCGCGCCCTACAACGGTCAAGCCTGCTGCTCTTGATCGCTTCAACCCTTGATCCGCATTACAGAAAGAGGTTGTAGATATGAGCAAAAAAATCATCGCCACGGAGCATGCGCCGGGGGCCATCGGCCCTTACGCCCAGGGGATTGCCATTGGGAATCTTGTGTTTACATCGGGCCAGTTGCCCATCGATATGCGCACCGGCGAGTTAGAATCGGCGGACATCGCCCTGGCCACCCGCTACGCCCTGGAAAACGTGTGCGCCATATTGGTGGCGGCGGGGCTGGAGCTTAGCCAAGTCGTAAAGGTTACGGTGTTTTTGACCGATCTGGCGGATTTTGCCGCCGTAAACCAGGCCTATGCCGAGTTTTTTGCCCAAGACCCACCGGCCCGCTCCTGCGTGCAGGTGGCTGCCTTGCCCAAGGGCGCGCGGATCGAAATTGAGGCGGTGGCGGCCAGATGAGTGACGTGAAAAAAATCCAAATGACCACGCCCCTGGTGGAGATGGACGGCGACGAGATGACCCGTGTGCTGTGGCGAATGATCAAAGATTTGCTCATCGAACCCTTTGTGGCGCTGCGTACCGAATACTACGATTTGGGCCTTAACGAGCGGGAGCGTACCCGGGATCAAGTGACGGTAGATGCAGCCGAAGCCACCAAGCGCCTGGGCGTGGCGGTGAAATGCGCCACCATTACCCCCAACGCCCAGCGGGTGGAGGAATACAAACTATCCCACATGTGGAAGAGCCCCAACGCCACCATCCGGGCCATGCTGGACGGCACCGTGTTCCGCGCGCCCATCTTGGCGCGGGGGATACAACCCTCGGTGCGCTCCTGGATCAAGCCCATCACCGTGGCGCGCCATGCTTACGGCGATGTGTATCGCAATGCCGAGATTCGTGTGCCCGGTCCCGGATCCGCCGAGATTGTGTTTACCGGCACGGACGGTATCCAACAACGCCAGCCCATCTGCGACTTTGCCGGGCCGGGCGTGCTCCAGGGCATGCACAACACCGACGCTTCGATTGGCAGCTTTGCCCGGGCCTGCTTTACCTACGGGCTGGACGTAAAACAAGACGTGTGGTTTGCCACCAAAGATACGATTTCGAAGACCTACGACCATCACTTTAAGGATGTATTTCAAGCCATTTTTGATGCGGAATACGCCGAAAAATTCCGGGCGGCCGGCATCGAATACTTCTATACGCTGATTGACGATGCCGTGGCGCGGATCATACGCTCCCAGGGCGGCATGGTGTGGGCCTGCAAAAACTACGACGGCGACGTGATGAGCGACATGGTGGCGACGGCGTTTGGCTCCCTGGCCATGATGACTTCGGTGCTGGTGTCGCCGGACGGCAAGTTTGAATACGAGGCGGCCCACGGCACGGTGACCCGCCATTACTATCGCTACCTAAAGGGCGAGGCCACCTCCACCAACCCGGTGGCTACCATATTTGCTTGGAGCGGCGCGCTGCGCAAGCGTGGGGAGTTGGACGCGTTGCCTGATCTATGTGCTTTTGCGGATCGATTGGAGAAGGCTGTGCTGGATACCATTGAGGGTGGTAGGATGACGGGGGATTTGGCCGGGTTGTTTGAGGGGGAGGCGGAGGTGCTGACGAGCGAGGGGTTTTTGAGGGCTGTGGCGGAAGTTCTGATATAAAGCCGTGATTTCCAGCATGGAATGAACGGTATTCGGCATATATCTGACTCCAAGGCGGTTTTGGTTTTTAGCGTTATTCAGAGGGAGTGGAGATTGCTTCTACGAAATAGGCCATGACATAGCCCTCGTCACCTATGTTATGAGTATTCCCACATTTGCAATTACGCCATGCATCAGGAAGCTTCGATACCTTCACCTTAAAAAACCCAGCGTCTTCCCTGCTACCGCTGCCTTGTACATGATACATTATTTCAAAAATCGTCCCGAAGTGATGTTGGGACATGCTCTTTGCATCCGCATCAGGCCTATCGCGCAGATGAACAATTTGTTTATTAGGATGATTGTATGACCTGCCCAACCACATGTCAGAGGAATCTGATGTTGGCATGGGTGAAGGCGTAGGTATCGGTGTTGACGTTGGCATCGGCATTGGTGATGGTATTGGTGTTGGCGTTTCGAAAAGTCTATCGGGTGCTGCACTCAATATCGTATTTATTAACAAAATTACTGTGCCTAGTAGCCCAACAACGGCAGTCCGGAACCCGATCTTTTTGGCTTGTAGCTTTATTAATTCCGATACTATATTAAGTCTTTCTCTTCTTGTGCAACTGTTGTAGAAGGGAGCGTTGAATCTACTCCTTTTCACGATGCATCTCTCCTTTCGATAAATAAAGGAAGTAGCACAAATAAGCGGATATCAAGAGTGCCTGAAAGCACCACAAAAGATTAAGTTTTGAGTTTGTATAAATCTGCCTATTCTCTTGACAAACGAATCGGCAGGATTTTACAGAGCAGGTGTTTTCGGCAAGAAGGGAAGTGCGCGGAGCCTCTTGGAAGTGTTTCGAGGAGCAAAAATGCGAATGTGATATCTAATCATTGCCCAATCAGCCTCCTTGCTAAATTTTAAATAATATACCACAAACCTTCCAGAAAAACAACTACTTTCACGACTTTTTTACATAATCTGCGAATGCGCAATGCGATTGACAAATAGCCGAATTCGGCTATAATATTGTTATATAGATGGAGGAGGCTTATTCAAATGCCCAATATAAGACCAAGTGCGTATCTGCGAAACAATTATAACGAAATATCTGCTTTTTGCCATTCCAAGATGGAACCCGTGTTTATCACCAAGAACGGCCATGGGGATTTGGCTGTTATGAGTATTGAAGCCTATGAAAAATTTTGTGGGCGGTATGAGTTGCATCATCTGCTCAATGAGGCGTTGGAAGCCGAAAAAGCTCAGGATTTTATGGATTATGATGACTTTATGGCCGGGCTTAGGATGGAAATGGCATGATTTTCAAAGTACGAATCATGGGGCCCGCGCAGAACGAAATGCGTGAAATCTATCGGTACATTGCCGAAGAGTTGCACAATCCGATTGCGGCGGTTCAACGTATTTCCTTGATTGACGAGGCAATTCAATCCTTGAGGGAAAACCCGGCGCGTTTTCCTTTGGTGCGGGATGGGTATTTGGCTTCCAAGGGCTTCAGGTTGATTGTTGCAAAAAACCATCTTGTGTTTTTTATCATCCGCGAAGAAGCCAAAGCCGTGTCCGTCATGCGTGTGCTCTATGGGCGAAGGGATTGGTTACGCATATTGAAAGTGGAGGCGGAAAATCTTCTTCCCCAGGTTGACATTTCCATCCCCACGCCCTATAATACACCTGCAACAGAATAAACACGGTAGGTGAGGCTACCACAGGGATATGGGTTGCTGCCGCGAAGTGGTGGAGACACCGCGAGTTGGTCAACAGTTTATGTCGAACACAAGGCATAAACCAACGCAACTTCACCGCCCTGCGGTGCTAAAGCTTGAACGGTGAAGGCGCATTTCTGTAGCCCAAGGGGCGTTTGGAATGCGTGGAAGCTTTGATATGGAAGCTTTGTCGCCGCTTTGAGCCGTGACAAGGCTTTTTTGTTTGCGGATTTAGGCCAATGCGAATCAAAGGTTGAAGCAATTAAGGCAGGCATCCATGTAGGGGCGATTATCAATCGCCCGAAGAGGCTGGCGGGCGATTGATAATCGCCCCTACATGAAGGTTGGGCTTGCCGGTTGTAGGGTATCGCATCCGATCCTTGATTCCCGTTGATCATTCGAGGAGGTGGGACGAGTGGAATCCGGCAGTAGTAGCGGCAAGGACTGTAAGGGGGATGACGGATGTACTCGTCCGCCTGCATAGCGCCCCATCGGTCCCCGCCCTGCTCTTCTCATTATAATGAAGGGAGGGAACGGCATGACCCAAAAAGCAAAAAAAGTGGCGTTGGAAAACACCGCCAAGGCGGTTCGCGTGCAAAAGCGGCTGCTGAACGCGGCGGGCAAAACGCCGGACATCGTGCTGATCCAGTACGACACCAGCTACGATGGATACGATCGGGAAAAAGTAGAGGACATGCGCGACGAGCACGGCTCCAACGCCATCACGCGCCAAAAGAGGGACTCCGTGTTTACGCGCTTGAGGGAAGCGTTCGTCAACCCGTTCACCATCGTGCTGTTCGTGTTGGCGGTGATCTCTTTTGTTACCGAGGATTGGCCTGCGGCGATCATCGTGCTGTCGATGGTTACCATCAGCGGGCTGTTGCGCTTTGTGCAGGAGTTCCGCAGTGGCAAGGCCGCCGAGCGTCTAACCGAAATGGTGGAAACCACCGTGGCCGTGCAGCGCA
>WQXF01000124.1 GCA_009784985.1 Clostridia bacterium
CACCACGGCATCGTAGGTCATTCTGCCAAATATGCCGTCTATCGTGCCGTTGTAATATCCCCATTGCCTAAGCTTGCGCTGCATAGCGCTCACCTGCTCGCCCCGCGAACCCCAGGACAGCACGGCGGACGCCTCCACAAACTGTGTGCTCAGGCATATAACCGCCAGCATCAGTGCGATCATCGCTATAAATCGCTTCTTTTTTTCACCCGTCGGCATGCTATTTCCCCCCACTTAGTTAAACAAAGCTGTGATCCAGTTCCATAAAGCGCCTGTGAAAACCGGCTCCCCTGGCGGCTCGGTACCGGGCAGCGGCATGGCCTGCTGGGCGGTGGTTACGTTATCGGCATCAGCCAGGCATAACGCCGGGTACACCACGCACCACCAGTTGCGACCCTCGCCGTCGCCGATGATCACCCGAAGGGCCTGGTATTCGCCCGCGGGCACCATGGTATCTTCGTACATCCGTGTGGGGAAGGGGTGAGAGCCAAAATCCGCCCGCACCTCGCCCATCTCCCCAAGGGCTTGTGCTGCATCTTGAGCGACCCGCTGTATAGCAGGCAGGCTTTCTTGGATAATTTTTGCGGCTGATCCATAGCTGTCGGCCTGGAACTCCGCGCCGAATGCCTCAAGCAGCGCGTCGCGTACGGCCAGCTTTACGCGCTGATCGGACTCACTGTCGCTGCGGGCGATCACATGCAGGCGGATCATGTCGCCCTGCCACACTGCCGCCTCCACCTGGCCCGACCCCGGCCCAATTGCCAACCCCACAGCCACAGCGCAAAGCGAAGCAATCAAGCCCAATACAAAGCGGCGCCCCTGCATCTTCATCCTTCCATCCCTCCCGGTGTTTGGATGAGTACAGTGTCGCCGCTTTGTTGGGATTTATGCGCTTTTTGGCGGGCTTTTCTAAGGGTTTTTGCTACGGTTCGAACACTACGCCTTCTTTGGCTGTGCTCATAACCCATATGTTGCGGTAAACACAACGCAGAGCGCCCAATGCGGCACGGGCATCCCTTTCCGTGGCGTACACGCCAAATATCGCCGAGCCGCTGCCCGTCATCTGTGCCCGGATTGCCCCTGTGGCCCTGATGCGGGCTACGCACCCTTGGATTTCGGGGCGGAGGTTGGCAGCCACAGGCTCCAGCACGTTGCCCATGGCCGAAGCCAGCCCGGGCAGATCCCCGGCTTTTAATGCAACCATAGCCCTGTCGTTGTTGGGCCGGTGGACAGGAGCGATGTCTTCCAAACGCAGGGCGGCAAACACATCCTTGGTAGACAGGCCCCGGCATGGCTGCACCGCCACCAGAAACAACACCCGAGGCGTTTCCAACGGATGCAAAACTTCGCCCACGCCACCGGCCCGCTGCAACCCGCCGCGCACACAAAAGGGCACATCGGCCCCAATCGAGAGGCCGATGCGCTCCAACGCTTCGTGGGTGAGGCGCAAATCCCACAGTTTATTGAGGCCCAGCAGCGCGGCGGCGGCGTCGGCACTGCCTCCGCCCATACCGGCCCCCATGGGGACGCGTTTTTCCAGCCTGATGCGCGCGCCCAGCTTTGTGCCGGTGGTTTGAATCAGCGCCTGGGCCGCCCGGAGCACCAGGTTTCGTTCGTCCACACGTATCTTGGGCCATCCGGTGGTCTCCAGGCTAAGCTCAGCCGCCGGTTGGATGGTGAGGGTATCTTGCAGGGTGACGGACTGCAGCAGCATGTCCAGGTTGTGATAACCGTCTGGGCGCTTGCCGAGCACGTCCAGTGTCCAATTGATTTTGGCTCTTGCGTGTAGGCGGAGCATGGTCATGTCTTCTCAGCCTCAACTTCCAGGCGCATTTTTTGCACTAATTCATCCAAATCTTCTTGCGAATGGATTCTTGCTTTTTCCCACTCATCTTCCATTTCTTTTTGGAACACTTCCATCGCATATGTAGCCGGATTCATCATTCTGTCTCCTTAAAATAGTTGTTTATATCGGCACACTAAACAAGCAGCATCCGTAGGAGCGATTATGAATTGCCTACTGCTTTTGGGGCGGGCAGAGCAGGTTAAGCACTATTGAGCGAACCCTAGCACAATTAGCCTAGAGCAGCCACAACCACAAGCGCAGGAATCGCATCTTCATCCTCATCATCAAATATAAATATCACACTTTCTCCTATCTCTAATAACCGGGGATATCCCCACCAAAAGATTGTTTCTTTATCAATCAAAAAACGCTGGAGCTGTTTCTGTTTCGTTCCCGGTCTGGAAGGGAGACGGTCGCTGTGGGACACTACCTCAATCTCCACACAACTTTCATCGGCAGCGATCACCGTACCCTTCATTTCACTCAGCACCTTGAGCGCGGCAGGATGCACGATCTTCAGGATCCCATCATTCCTTACGCTGTGGAAGGATTGCTCAAGCGGCTCTGTTAGGGTTATGAGCAGGTATCTGCCGCGGGCCTCATTTAGTGCAAGCATACCCGGCGGTATCTCTATCCAAAATCCTCCGAAATCACTGTCGAGCCATAAGGGGCCACCCTGTTCTTTATCATAGTAATACGCGTCCATGATTTCAGCGATTATGGTGGATGTCGGAAACGACGGCGGCCCAGCTTGCGCCGCGGCAGCGGCACAGAGCAAAGCAACCGCCAGCAAAACGCCTCCGATCTTTTTTGTAAGAACCGTTATGCTCAACTCAAGCATCCTCCCCTGTGATTTCATAAAGGACTCTCCCCGGCGGGAAGAGTCCTTTTTGTATGGCGCAAGGTTTACTCGTCGTCGTCGTCGGACGCATCGGCCTTGTGGGCTTCGATGATCTTGGCCGCCACGTTGGAGGGAATCTCTTCGTAGCGCTCATAGGTCATGGTAAAGGAGCCCCGGGCCTGGGTCATGGAGCGCAGGTCGGTGGCGTATTTAAACATCTCGCCCAGGGGTACTTCGGCCACCACCTGCTGCAGGCCGTCTACTTGGTTCATGCCCAGGATGCGGCCCCGGCGCTTGGTGATGTCGCCAATGATATCGCCCATGTACTCGTCGGGCACACTAACCTCTACACGATTGATGGGCTCCAGCAGTACGGGGGAGGCGTCTACGCACTTTTTGTACGCCAGCCGGGCGGCGGTTTTAAACGCCATTTCCGAGGAGTCCACCGCGTGGTAGGAGCCGTCGTACAGTTTGGCGCGCAGGCCCACCATGGGGTAACCGGCCAAAACGCCCTTGGGCAGGTTTTCGCGCAGGCCCTTTTCTACCGAAGGGATAAAGTTGCGCGGCACCACGCCGCCCACCACGGCATCCACAAAATCAAAGTCCGTGGAGCCTTCGCCGATGGGGGAGAACTCGATGCGCACGTGGCCGAACTGGCCATGACCGCCGGTTTGTTTTTTGTGGCGGCCTTCGGCCTGGATGGTCTTGCGGATCGTCTCGCGATAGGGGATGCGCGGATCCTTAAGCACTGCCTCCGCGCCGAACTTGCTCGATAGCTTCTGCCGGATCACTTCCAAGTGCAGCTCGCCTTGGCCGTTGATCAGGGTTTCCAGTGTCTCGACGCTCTTTTCCAGCGTGGAGGAAGGGTCTTCCTCCTGGAGCCGGGCCAGGCCGGAGAACACCTTGTCTTCCTCACCGGCCTTTTTGGCCGTTACCGCCATGGAAATAGAAGGCGCCGGGAATTCGATGGCCGGATAACGGATGGGCTTGCCGGGATCGCAAAGGGTATCGCCGGTGCGGGTAAATTGCAGTTTGGCCAGCGCGCCGATATCGCCCGCGTACAGTTTTTCGGCAGGGGTCTGCTTTTTGCCGCGCATCATGGATACGCCGCTGACCTTCTCTTGTTTATCTTGTGTGGTGTTTAATAGCTGCGTGCCACCGGCCAGCGTGCCGGACAGCACCTTGATCAGCGACAGCTTGCCCACGAAGGGATCGGCCAGGGTTTTAAACACCTGGGCGGAGAAGGGTGCGTCGTCGGTACAAATCCGCTCGGCGTCGCCGTCCTTGGTATCGCTGCCCTTGGCGACACGGCCTGCCGGAGAGGGCATGTACTGGGCCAGCGCATGCATCAGGGGCCCCACACCGGCTCCATTAACGGCCGATACCGGCGCCACCGGCACCAAGGAACCCTCCGCGATGCCCGCCGAGAGGCCTTGGAGCATCTCCTCATCGGTGAGCTCGCCGTTTTCGAAATACTTCTCCATCAGTTCTTCGGAGGTGCCGGCGGCGGCTTCTTTGATGCTTTCGCGGGCCTCATCCACCGCGCCCTGCATATCGGCGGGGATGGGAACCTCTTTCATCGCCTTGCCCGCGCCCTCAAAGCCCTTCATGGCGATGATATCCACCACGCCCTTAAAGGCCGGGCCTTCGCCGATGGGCAGCATGAGGGGCACCACGCTGGAGCCGAATTTTTCTTGAAGGGCAGCAAGCACCTTGCTGAAATCCACATGCTCACGGTCCATTTGGTTGACGGCAAAAAACTTTGCCAGGTGATTTTTTTCGGAATACGCCCAGGCCTTTTCGGTGCCTACCACCACGCCCGAGGGTGCGCCCACCACGATCAGAGCGCCCTCGGCGGCGCGCAGCGGGCCCATCATTTCGCCGATAAAATCAAAATAACCGGGTGCATCGATAAAGTTGAGCTTGCGCTTGGAAAACTCCACCGGCACCACCGAGGCGCTGATGGAGATTTGGCGTTTGACCTCTTCCGGATCAAAATCCGACACGGTGGCGCCGTCTTCTACTCGGCCCTGGCGATCCACGGCGCCTGTGGCGAACAGCATCGCCTCTAACAGAGTGGTCTTTCCCTCGCTGCCATGGCCGATCACTGCAATGTTGCGAATATTTTCCGCCCGATAGTCCTTCATGTGTTCATCCTCCCCCAAAACATGTCCATTGTCCACAATTATACCTGATGAGGCTGGAAAAGGGAAGCTTTTTCACTCGCTTCGCGGGTATGTTGCGGCCAAATACCTACACACTGCCTCCACCAACGGTTCGCACACGGTTTGATGCTTGCCGCCCTCGCCCCGGAATTCCTCCCGCTGGGCCACAAAATCCATCTCGCCTACGATATCCCGGCAATCCACGCCCCCGCAACGCTCATAGATAAAGGCACGCAACGCCTTGCAGGCCGCCACCGCCGGTTCCCGGTCGCCGCCGGGCTTGTCGCGGCCCATCAGCATGCCGATGACCATGGCCCCGCCGGTGTACGCGCCGCAGGCATTCTGTTTGCCAACCATGCCTCCGCCAAAGGCCGTGGCTACCCGTGGGATTGCCGGATCATCCCAGCCGTAGTATTCGGCCATGGTGATCAGCACGGTTTCGGCGCACTGGATGCGACCGGCTTGGAAATCTTGTATGCGATTTTTGAGTATTTGATCCAACATGTGTGTTTCCCCATTTCATATAATGTGCAGCATTCGTTGCATGAGCGGGATAATGATTTTAGCATCGCCCGATGTTTCTAACGTCAGTGTGCCTTGGCGATGGCCTGCGCGCAATAAGTTGCGCTCGGCCAGCAGCCGCTCCAGTTGCCGCGCTGTGCCCAGATTGCCGTCCAGCAAAGGCGTCGCCGGGAAAAAGGCGGCGATGGCACGGCGCAGATATATATAATGCGTGCAACCCAACACCACGGCATCGATCGGTTTTTGAGGCCAATCGCCAAAAAGATATGCCAGGTGATCGTGGAGGGCATCGCTGTCCAACTCATCACGTTCCACAAACTCCACCAGCCCGGCGCAGGGAAGCGGCACCGCCCTTTGGCCATAGCGCTCCATGAGGGCGGCGAACTTGGGCAGCGCTAGGGTCATGGGTGTGGCAAGCACAAGGATATGGCCACCGTTTTGGCATAGGGAGGCCGGTTTAAGGGCGGGCTCCATGCCGATGACGGGCAGGTCCAGCTCGGCGCGAAGCTCGGCGGCGGCTACGCTGGTGGCGGTGTTGCAAGCGATCACCAGGGCCTTTGCTCCCTGATCCAGCAGATGCCCCGCCACCCAGCGAACCCGCTCCATCACCTGCGAATGTGATCGGACGCCGTAGGGCGCGTAGGCGTTATCGCCGTAATACAAAAAGTCTTCGGCGGGCAGCAAGGCATGGGCCTGGGCCAGCACGCTGACGCCTCCCACGCCGGAATCGAATATGCCGATCGGTTGGTTTGCCTGGTTCATGAAACCTCCATTAATCACAAAAGCGCGGGAGCGCTATGCATCCCGCGTGTTATTATACATTAGGTAGTTATAAGTTACAAGTAGGGGCGGCCCTGTGTGGCCGCCCAATGTTCAACCGCACATAAGCCATGCGGGCGGCCACACAGGGCCGCCCCTACCGCGCCGCGCGCACAATCGCTTCGGCCAAATACGGCATGGCCGCCAGCGCCTGCTCCAGCGTATTGCCGTTGTTGCCTACCTCGATGAGCACCGCGCGTTCCGAAAAATGCTGGTTGTAGCGCTGGCTTTTGATGATCACCGGGCGGGCAAGATCGGGAACCTGGGCATTGAGGGCGTCGGTGATGGCTTGGGCGAGTTGCAGGTTGGCTTCCCAGTTGGGTTTTTGATCAAAACCAACGCCGGTTTGCCCCGTGCCCTTGCCGATCACCAGGGAGATTCGGGCCATCTCCGTGCCCTCTACTGCCACGGTGTTGGTGTTTTTCATGCTGCTGTTGTAGGCGTCCCGATGCAGATCGATGTACACATCAAAGGTTTGGCCTTGCTGGCGGTATTCTTCCAAAAGGGTCAGTGAGCGGCTGTAAGCAGTCGATAGGTTGGGCGGCTCCAGGTCGCTGGTGTCGTGCACCACTTCCATGCCCAGCTCCCGCAGGTGCCGGGCCAGCTCCGCGCCCGCCCGCACCACGTTGTGTTCGTGATCCATGGTGCGCCATTTTTGTGTGGGCTGGTAGGTTGCGTTTTCGGTGGGCTCGTAGGCCTCCCAGGTGTGGGTGTGGTAGATCAACACCCGCGTTGGGCCGTTGGGCTGGGGCGTGCGGCGCACCACCTCGATACGGATATCCCCGGCGACGGGTTCCTCCACAGGCTCCTCCTCTGGCTCCATGGGAGATAGCACATCCAGCGTGTCCGGCCCGCCGGGCACGGGTGCAAACATATTATCTGGCTCCTGGGTAGCAACAGTGAGCGCAAAGGCCATTTGTGACGGTGCTTGTGCGCCGAACACCATGGTTGGCACGCTGTATACGATCATCAATGAGCCCGCTGCCAGCAAAAACGCGGCCAGGCAAAGCGCCGCCCTCGCGCCGGAGGCGGTGCGAAAGAACGCCGCAAATCCTTTTGTAGATCGCCTCACACCGTTCACCTCTAGTGCATTTTTCCTCTAGGACAAGTTTATGACGCTTCTTGTGATGCTATGCATTATTGCATCAATTCTAAAAGCTCCTGGCGTTCGAGCTCCGGCTGCAGCGCCTCGTTGATGCCCCCTGCCAATATGGCGGCCATGTGCTCCACCATGGCGTCCACCTCCCGGGGAGTGACCATCAGATCACCCAGCTGTTCGCTCACCACCCGGGAGATCAGCGCGTCCAGCGCTTGCTCGTGCTCGCCGTCTTCCAGATTCAAATCGTGGATCAACAGATTCAGCGCGTCCCGTGCGATGGTGGAAGCGTATACCACCATGGGCACGCCTACGGCAACCACCGGCACGCCCAGGATCTCACGGGTGATCCCCTGGCGGTGATTGCCCACGCCGGAGCCAGGGCTGATGCCGGTGTCGGTGACTTGGATGGTGCAGCAGATACGATCGGATTCCCTGGCAGCCAGGGCGTCCACCGCCAGCACTGCCACTGGCTGTACGTGGGTTACGATGCTGCGCACCATTTCGGCGGTTTCCATGCCGGTGATGCCCAGCACACCGGGGGATACGGCGCTCACTGCGCGCAGCCTGCCCCGCAACGATGCCGGAACAGCATCGCCCAGGTGCCGGGTTACCAGCACGGCGTCCGCTACTCGCGGACCTAGGGCGTCGGGGGTGACCCGGCGGTTGCCCAGACCCACCACTAGCACATCACCCTGGGGCGGCAGCATGGGGCGGATAATGTCCGCCAGTTGCGTGCTCAGGTGCTCACTCAACGCAGGCTCGGGCTGCACAAACTGCCTGCACCCCAGGGTGACGTAAGTGCCCCGCGGCCGGTTGAGCGCCGCGGCCCCCTCCTGCGAGATGATGCGAACCACGGTTTTGGTTACCTCGCCGTCGGGAATTTCTTCCACCTCGACGCCGGGCAAATATTCCGCATGCCGAGAGGTGCGCGCCTCCAATGCCAGGTCCGTCCGCAATGGCCTCATGCATCCGCCTCCCATTTTTCTATCATTTTGAGCCAATGGACGGCGCGATATGCGTCCGGCTTTCACGGGATATGAAAAAGACGCGGAAAACCCGCGCCAGCCTGTCAAAAAAGGTCCGCTATGGCTGGCCTTTTTGATATATTTATGATATAATAATGTTAGGTGATGAGAGATGATCGTACGGGAGAAAAACAAGCGTGACGCGGTAGAAATCGTAAGC
>WQXF01000125.1 GCA_009784985.1 Clostridia bacterium
AAAAAGTCGGTCTCCTGATGGCCTTCGGCGTTTTTAAACCGCCGGTTGACCGCGATGGCAAACGAACACACGGGCACGCCCGAGTTGGTGGAGCGCATTTCCGGGTCTCGGGTAAGGTTGCCGATCAGCATCACTTTATTCATGCGTAACACCTACCTTTTGGTTGAAAAAGAAAACTACACGTCAGCCTCAGGCTCGACGACAGCAGCCGCCACCGGCTCAGCTTCGGCCGCAACTTCGGCCACGGGCTCGGCCTTAGCAACCAGCTCGGCCTCGACGACAGGGGCTGCCTCAGCAACGGGCGCAGCTTCGGCGACAGGGGCTGCCTCAGCAACAGGCGGAACCTCAGCGTCGGGCGCAACCTCGGCGGGGACCATGAGCTCGGGAGGCTGCATGGGACGGAACGGCACAGCGCGGGGCTTGACGCCGCTGCGCTTCTGCTCCAGCTTTACGATCAGGTAACGGAGCACGTTCTCGTTGTTTTGCATGTTACGCTCCAACTCACGGGGCAGATCCGGCCCGGAGCTAAAGTGCAGCAATACGTAGTAGCCCTCGTTTTTGTAATCGATAGTGTAGGCCAAGCGGCGCTTACCCCACTCGTCGATCCTGTCGAGGGTTCCGCCGTTGACGGCGATCAGCTCGTTAAACCGGGCGATCAGCTCGCTTCGGGGCGCCTCTTCCATGGCCGCGTCGATAATGTAGATGGCTTCGTATTGGGTCATAGGGATCCTTTCACCTCCTTTTGGACTTGAGGCCCTGCATCACGCGTGCAGAGCAAGGATGTGCCAGTTTTGTATTATAGCAAAGTAGACGCGCCATTGCAACCTGAAATTGGAGCGCACAAAAATCCTGCACAAAAATCCACCTTGTATTTGCCTGCCCTCTGTGCTAAAATCAGTTGTCTAAACCTGTCGTTTTGTGTGAGAGTATGGTCGGGGTGTGAGGAAAAAGGATGGCTAAAATCCAAACCATAGAAGCAAATCTGTATTACGACAACTTCCATGCTTTGCGGGATATCACCATGGATATCCGGGATCGGGCGATTACGGCCATCATCGGCCCATCGGGCTGCGGCAAGTCGTCTCTTTTGCGTATTTTCAACCGCATGAACGACTTGATCCCCGGTGCAAAGGTAAAGGGAGAGGTGCTGCTGGACGGAAAAAACGTATACGACAACAGCGCCATGGACGTTGTTTCCCTTCGCCAAAAGGTGGGAATGGTGTTCCAAAAGCCCAATGTATTCCCTATGAGTATTTACGACAACATCGTAATCGGCCCCCGGCACCATGGCATCAAGGGCAAAAAAAACCTGGACGAGATCGCCGAAAAGAGCCTGCGCCAGGTGGCCCTGTGGGATGAAGTGAAGGATAGCCTCAAAAAGCCCGGCCTTGCCCTACCGGCGGGCGCCCAGCAGCGCCTGTGCATCGCTCGGGCCCTTGCCGTGGCGCCGGAAGTGATATTGATGGACGAATCCTGCAGCGCTCTGGACCCCGAATCCACCATGAAAATCGAAGAACTGATGACCGAGCTGGCCAAAACATACGCCATCATCATCGTAACCCACAACATGGAGCAAGCGCTGCGGGTGTCGGACATGGCGGCGTTTATCATGATAGACGAAAATAAAGCAGGCGGGTTGGTTGAATACGCCCCCACCACCGAGGTGTTCGCCAATCCCAAGGATAAACGCACCGAGGATTATATCACGGGCCGGTTCGGATAATAAGCACATGAGGTTCTAAATCAATGAAGATAAGAAAAATCGCCATTTTGCTGCTGGCCCTTTGTGTGGGGTTGCTTTCCGGCTGCGGCAGCCGCCGTGGCGCGGCTGTGATCGTGGCCGGCTCCACCTCTGTACAGCCCTATGCCGAGGTGCTGGCAGAAGAATACGCGCTGCTCCACCCGGAGAGTGTGGTGGATGTCCAAGGAGGCGGATCCTCCGCCGGCATTTCAGCGGCCGTGTCAGGCACGGCGGACATCGGCATGTCCTCCCGGGCGTTGCACGACAGCGAGCTGGAACTATGGAACGTGGTCATCGCCAAAGACGGTTTGGCCGTAATCATACACCCAGACAATCCCCTACAAAACCTCACGCTGGAGCAAGTTCGTTGTATCTATGCGGCTACCATCAGCAATTGGGGTGAATTGGGAGGCCAGGAAGCGGAAATTCACGTGATCGCCCGCGAAGAGGGTTCGGGCACCAGGAACGCCTTTGAGGATTTAGCCATGGCCAAAGTAGAGATCACCCCCAGGGCCATCGTCCAGGACTCCAACGGGGCGGTGCGGCAACTGGTATCCAACGACCGGAATGCCATCGGCTTTATTTCCTTGGGCTTGGTAGATCACACGGTAAAGGCGCTGGAACTGGACGGTGTAGCCCCCACATGGGACAATGTAATGGGCGGCAACTACACCTTGTACAGGCCCTTTATATTTGTGGTGGCTGGTGAACCCACGGGGCTGGCCAAACAATTCATTGATTACACCCTTTCCACGGAAGGACAGCAATTGCTGATGCACGAGGGGCTCATCCCCACCATGATGCTGGCAACAGAGGGGGCGGAACAATGAGCGAAGAAGCAATTGAAACAACGAACGGGCTAAAAGCAAAAAAAGACGTGGCAGGGCGGGTGTTTTTTGGGCTGGCCCTTGCCTCTATCGGGGCGCTGGCCCTGATCACCATCTTCATTTTGGTGCAAGGTATGCCCCTGATCGCCAAGGTGGGTGTGTTTGACTTTATTTTCGGCACAAAATGGGCGCCTCTGCAAGGGTATTTCGGCATCTTCCCCATGATCGTTGGTTCCGTAACGGTTACCCTGGGGGCAGTGATATTGGGCATCCCCATCAGCCTTTGCTGCAGCATTTTCCTGGCCGAGTTTGCCCCCGCCACATTCCGGAACGCGTTCCGCCCCGCCATTCAGTTATTAGCCGGTATCCCCTCGGTGGTGTACGGATTTTGGGGCCTGCTGTTTGTGGTGCCCCTTATACGGGATTACCTGGGCGGACCGGGGCTCAGCATATTGGCCGGGGCCATCATCTTGGCCATCATGATTTTGCCCACGGTGATCAGCATATCGGAGGTATCCATCCTGGCCCTGCCCCGCCAATACAAAGAGGGGGCCCTTGCCTTGGGCATGACCCATTGGCAAACCATACGCTCGGTGCAACTGCCTGCAGCGAAATCGGGCATTGTGGCCGCCATCATACTGGGCATCGGCCGCGCTATCGGCGAAACCATGGCGGTGATCATGGTGCTGGGCAACGCCGTGGCCCTGCCCCGCTCGATCCTGGACCCGGTGCGGACCCTCACCACCAACATCGGCATCGAGATGGGGTATGCAACCGGCGACCATCAGCAGGCCCTTTTTGCCACAGGCATCGTGTTGTTTTTGATCATCATGGTGCTCAATGCCACGGCCCAGTATATCGTGCGAAGGAAATGAGTTGTGTATGAAAACGAATGTGCGCACCAACGAAAAGATCGCAAAAACGGTGATTTGGTCCGCCGCCCTATTTGTGATATTCATCTTACTGTTTGTGATTATACACATCCTTGCCAGGGGTTTGCCCAGAATCAACTGGCAGTTTATTACGGACATCCCGCGCAGCATGGGCCGTACAGGGGGCATTGCTTCCACCATCGTTAGCACCGTGTTTGTAACTGCGGTGGCCATACTGATCGCCGCGCCCTTTGGCATCGGCACGGCCTTTTATCTAGCGGAATACACCCGGGAAAGTGCGGTTACCCGCATCATCCGTTTCTGCGCCGAGTCCCTGGCGGCCATTCCTTCCATCGTGTACGGGTTATTTGGGTTCATCTTTTTTGTGATTTACCTGGATTTGGGCTGGTCGGTGCTGTCCGGCGGACTCACCTTGGCCTTTATGATTCTGCCCACCCTGATCCGCACGTCAGAAGAAGCCATCCGCGCCGTGCCCTACATCTACCGGGAAGTCAGTTTTTCGCTGAGCGCCACCAAGTGGCAAACCATCGTTAAGGTGATATTCCCTTCGGCACTCCGGGGCATCGCAAACGGCATCATATTAAGTGTGGGCCGGTGCATCGCCGAAACAGCCGCCGTAATGCTCACTGCGGGCTCAGCGTTGCGGATGCCCACTTCCCTATTCTCGCCCACGCGTACGATGGCAGTTCACTTTTTTGTATTGGCGAGGGAAGGCATCTCCATGGAGAACGCCTATGGCACAGCCGCCCTTTTGATCATTTTGATTTTCTTTATCAACGTTGTTGCCAATACAATGGTCAACCGTTTCATGGGAAAGGGCCGGTGAGGGAAAAAACATGAGTCAGCAAGCAAAGATCAGCATCCAAGGCCTAAGTTTTTCGTATCAAAAAAACCAGGTCATCCATAACTTAAACCTGGACATCCCGGCCAATAAGATCCTTTCGATCCTAGGCCCGGCCAACAGTGGGATCACCACGCTGCTGCGCACCCTCAACCGCCTGAGCGATTTGATCCCAGACACCCAGATGGAGGGCCAAATCCTGCTGGACGGGAAAAACATCTACGATACGGACGTAAATGTAACCGAGCTGTGCCGCAGGGTGGGCATGGTGTTTGATGTGCCTACCCCCCTGCCCATGTCCATCTTTGACAACATCGCCTATGGGCCCCGCCAAAGCGGAAGAAAAAGCCAGCGGGCCATAGCGGACATTGTGGAAAAGGCGCTGCTTACCGCCGCCCTGTGGGATGATGTAAAGGACCGGCTGAACGCACCGGCCATGTCGTTGTCCGGCGGGCAACAGCAACGGCTGTGTATCGCCCGGGTGCTGGCGCTGGAGCCCGAAGTGATCTTGTTGGACAGGCCCTGTTCCGGACTTGACCCCCTATCCACGGCCAGAATCGAGGAATCCCTGATGCAGCTCAAAAAGCACTTCACCATCGTAATCGCCCCCCACAATGTACAGCAGGCGGCGCGCATCTCCAACCGGGTAGCCTTTATGCTGATGGGCGAACTCGTCGAGGAAGGGTCGCGCACCAAGGTTTTTTCCAACCCGAAAGATCAGCGCACAAACGACTACATCACCGGCAGATTTGGCTAAACTACGCAAAGAGGAGGCTTAACGTATGCGAAGCAGATTTGACGAGCAGCTGGAGAGGCTCAACACTTCCCTGATCGAAATGGGCGCAATCGTGGAGCAAGCCATCGCGGACGCCAGCAAAGCGCTGATCGAGCAGGATGTGGCCCTGGCAAAAAAGATCATCGAATCCGACGATGTGATCGACGAAAAAGAAAAGGAACTGGAGAGCCTTTGCCTAAAGGTGATACTGCAGCAGCAGCCGGTTGCGGGGGATCTGCGATTGGTTTCGTCGATTCTGAAAATCACCACGGATTTGGAGCGAATCGGCGACCACGCCTCCGACATTTCGGAAATGACGCAACTGCTTGCCAAAACCCAATACATCAGCAAGCTGGAGCATATTCCCCAAATGGCGGCTGCCACCATGAAAATGGTAACCAACAGCATCGACGCCTTTGTAAAGAAGGATCTAAGCCTGGCAAGGGCCGTGATCGCTTCCGACGACACGGTGGATGAGCTGTTTACCCTGGTTAAAAACGAGCTGATCGAATTGATCAAACAAAACCCGGACAACGGCGATCAGGCCATCGACCTGATCATCATCGCCAAGTATTTTGAGCGAATCGGTGATCACGCTACAAACATTGCCGAGTGGGTCGTCTTTTCCATTACGGGGAAGCATAAAAATATTCGAATCATGTAATGGAGGTTGCGCCCATGCAAGCCAGAATCGAACATATCAATATCAACGTAACGGATCTGGAGGCCAGCATCGGCTTTTATTCCCGCGCATTGGGCCTTGAGGTGGCACACCGTAAGGAAGCGGCAGACGGCAGCTTTGTGTTATGTTTTTTGACCGACGGCCAATCGGGCCTGGCGTTAGAGCTTACCTGGCTGCGGGACAAACAAGGGCCCTATGAGTTGGGCGACAACGAAACCCACATCTGTTTTTCCGTGCCGGATTATGACGCAGCCCACGCCCTGCACCAAGAGATGGGCTGCATCTGCTACGAAAACACCGGCATGGGCCTGTACTTTATCGAAGATCCGGACGGGTATTGGCTGGAGATCGTGCGACAGCAAGATTAAGCTTAGCATAAAAAATCGAACGATTTTTATAAACAGAATCGTTCGATTTTTGTTTTTGAAGGGAGAATATTTATGTCAGACCTAATACACCGATTGCAAAAACCCACAGACCCCGTGGACGTGGTGCTGGATACCGACACCTACAACGAAATCGACGACCAGTATGCCCTGGCTTTTTTGATCAAATCCCAGGCCAAGCTGCGCGTGAAGGCCCTGTACGCCGCCCCCTTTTTTAACGAGCGCTCTTATGGGCCAGCGGACGGCATGCGCAAAAGCCACGCCGAGATTCTGAACGTGCTGCGCCTGATGGGGCGGGAGGATCTGCACGGCATCGTGCACATGGGGTCGGAAAGTTATCTCCCCTCGGAAACCCAGGCCGTGGATTCACCGGCAGCGCGGCACTTGGCGGAGCTTGCGATGGGGTACACAAAAGAGGCGCCGCTGTATGTTGTGGCCATCGGCGCCATCACCAATGTGGCTTCCGCACTGTTAATGCGGCCGGAAATCCGGGAGCGAATCGTACTCGTCTGGTTGGGCGGCCACGCGCTGCACTGGCCGGACAATACTGAATTTAATCTTTCGCAAGATGTGGCTGCCGCTCGCGTGGTGTTTGGGTGCGGCGTGCCGCTGGTGCAATTGCCCTGCATGGGGGTGGTGTCGGCCTTCACCACCTGCGGGCCCGAGCTGGAATACTGGCTGCGGGGCAAAAACCCGTTATGCGATTATCTGGTGGATCGCACCACCAGCGCAGCATTGGACGAGCAAAAGATTCACACATGGACCCGGGCCCTTTGGGATGTGACCGCCATCGGCTGGCTGCTGGACGGTGAGTACATGCTCGACCGCCTGGAGCACAGCCCCATACCACAATATGATCATCACTACAGCTTCGATCCCAACCGCCATATGATCCGTTACGTATATCATATCCACAGGGACAAACTTTTCGCCGCTCTTTTTGAAGCGCTGGCTTATTGAGGCTCCACTTCATTCCCGTCCAGATCGTAATAGATCCGGGTTCTGTTTTCGTTTGCGTCAAAGTTCACCCGCATCACGGCAAATCCCTTATCGGATAGAACCGGCCGGTCTGCCGTGTTAAAATAAGCCTCTTCCCTAATCCGCCTCTCCACGTCGTATATCCGCCGCATGATGGCGTATCCCTGCCTGCTGTTGACCCTGCCCCCCAGCACATCGTAATAACTTTCTTCTATCATATTGCCCACCGCGTCGTACATCCTGGCAAGGCTTGCATATCCGTCGGAAGCGGGAGCCGCCATATTGTATGCGTTAAAGTAACTTTCCCGCACGATGCGGTTGTTTTCGTCATATTCCCGGCGAAAGATGGCGTACCCTTTGTCGGTTATGCAAAGTCTGCCCTCTTCGTCCAAATGTTTTGCGGTGATTGTGTTTCCGGCGTTATCGTACTCCCGCTCGAAAGCAGCAAATCCGTCGTTATTTTTGATGGGTTCATCATCCAAGCCAAAATAACTTTCGGCTATCACCCTTTGGTTTTCATCGTATTGCCGCGTAAAGCTGTGATATCCCGCGTTGATTAAAATCGGCTGTCCGGCTCCATCAAAGAACCGTTCTCTTGTCAGATTGCCATATGTGTCGTATTCCATGGCCTTTGCGGCAAATCCGGCGGAAACGGCAAGGGGCAGGCCTTCCACGTCAAAATAGGCTTCCCACATCACCTTTTGATTGCTATCAAACCTGCGTTCCCGGGCGGCATACCCGGCGCGGGTTAAAAGCATGGGCTGCATCTGGCCGTCAAAATAATCTTCACGGGTCACATTGCCCGCCTCGTCGTAGGCCCTTTTTACAGCGGAATGGCCCTCCGACATAGCGATGGGGGCTGCATTGGCGTCCAGGTACCGCTCCAGCATGATGCGTTTGTTTTCGTCAAATTCCCGCTCCCGCATGGCAAAACCGTTGGTTATAACCATGGCATACCCCGCGGCA
>WQXF01000126.1 GCA_009784985.1 Clostridia bacterium
CCGGAAGACAACGACCTTTCCCAAGCCGAAGCCTTTGCCAAGCGCACCATTGAGGCGCGGCGCAAAGCCTTAGATGAAATCAAATGGCGAGAGTAATTCGGGCCGCGTTGTTTGATCTGGACGGGGTGCTGGTGGATACCGCCAAGCATCACTATCTGGCCTGGAAACGATTGGCCAATGGGCTGGGTTTTGAATTTACGCCCGAGCACAATGAGCGGCTCAAGGGCGTAAGCCGCATGCGCTCCTTAGAAATTTTGCTGGAAGTGGGCGGGCTAAACCCGCCGCACGATCAGCGCGAAACCATGGCCGCCCAAAAGAACGCCTGGTATGTGGAGATGCTGGCCGGGCTCACCGCCGCAGACGTGCTACCAGGCGCGCGGGAGACATTGCTGGCCATGCGCCAGCGAGGCATCCCCACAGCCTTGGGTTCGGCCAGCCGCAACGCGCCGCTGATATTGGATAAACTGGGCATTGCCCCGCTGCTGGACGCGGTGATCGACGGCAGCAATACCGACCGGGCCAAGCCGGATCCTCAGGTGTTTTTGTTAGGTGCACAGGCCCTGGGCGTGGAACCGGCCGAATGTGTGGTGTTTGAAGACGCCGCCGCCGGTATCGAAGCCGCCCATGCCGGGGGTATGATGGCGGTGGGCGTGGGCAAGGCGGAAAATTTGCCCGGCGCTGATTTGTTGGTGCCCGGCTTGTATGCGTTGGATGTGGACGCGATGCTGGCGTTTTTTCAGCAGCAATAAGGGCTTTTTTCTTTTCTGGCTTTCCTTATTGACAACACGTAACTTACGTATTGCAATTGCATCAAGGAGTGTGGGACTTGACAGGCGTCGGATTGAAATAATAGGAGGCAGGTATGAAAACAAAATTCGCATATCCGGCAGTGTTTGAAAAAGAAGGCGCTGGATATTTTGTTAATTTCCCAGATATACCTCCCTGTTATACGGAAGGCAAAACACTGGAGGAAGCCGTTTTCATGGCAACGGACGTTTTGGAAAGCAGAATTGAAATCGCACTGGAGCGCGGTGAGCCGCTTCCTCTTCCATCTGATATGGATACATTAAGCGGGGATAAAGTCATGTTGATTGTGGCTGATGTCGAAAATATTAAGAGCCAAACCCGCTATGTGAAAAAAACACTGTCTATCCCTCATTGGTTGAATGTTGCGGCCGAAAAAGAGCACCTCAATTTTTCCGGCGTTCTTCAGGAAGCCCTAAAAGCACGTCTGGCGGATTCAGACTATGCTCACTAACTTGAGCATTCCCAAACATAGGAGGCAGCCATGCAAAAGCTAATCTCATGGAATGTAAACGGCCTGCGGGCCTGCATCAAAAACGGCTTTCAGGAATTCTTTGACGTTGCCAACGCCGACGCGCTGTGCCTGCAAGAAATCAAACTCAGCGAGGGCCAGTTGGAATTGGATTTGCCCGGTTATCACGCCTATTGGCATTACGCGCAAAAAAAGGGCTACTCCGGCACCGCCATTCTCACCCGCCGGGAGCCCTTGGATGTACGCTACGGCATCGGCATCCCGGAACACGATACCGAGGGCCGGGTGATCACCGCGGAGTTTGACGATTATTTCCTAATCGTATGTTATACCCCCAACTCCCAGCGGGGCCTGCCCCGCCTGCCCTACCGCATGACCTGGGAGCGGGATTTTCGGGCCTATTTGCAGGGCTTAGATGCTACAAAGCCGGTGATCCTTTGCGGCGACCTAAACGTGGCCCACCAGGAAATCGATATCAAAAACGCACGCTCCAACCGTTTAAGCGCCGGTTTTACCGACGAGGAGCGGGCCCAAATGACCGAGCTGCTGGCCGCCGGTTTTGTGGATACCTTCCGCCACCTGTACCCGGACCAAAAAGATGCCTACAGCTGGTGGAGCTACATGGGCAACGCCCGGGAGCGCAACGTGGGATGGCGGCTGGATTATTTTATTGTAAGCCAGCGCCTGGTTCCGCGAATCCGGGAGGCGGAAATTCTGGCCGATGTGTTAGGATCGGATCATTGCCCGGTAACGTTGGAGATAGAGGACGCATAAAACTGAAATACACAAAGGGGCTGCCGCATCGACGCGACAGCCCCTGTTTTGTATCCCATTACTACCTTCCCGGCAGTTTCTCAAAGGGGTACTCCACCCCATAGGTCTCTACAAAAATCAAACGAATCTCTTGGGGCTGGAAGGGCTTGTCGTTGGCGTCGCGCTCCACGGACACGACGCGGTCGGCGGTATCCATGCCGCCCAGCACCTTACCAAACGCGGCATATTCGCCATCCAGGAACTCGGAGTCTTGCACGCAGATAAAGAACTGGGAGCCCGCGCTGTCCGGCTCATGGGTGCGGGCCATGGACAGCACGCCCCGGCCGTGAGATAGGGGATTCTCCACACCGTTGCTGGCAAACTCGCCCTTGATGGCGTGGCTGGGCCCGCCCATGCCGGTGCCCTGGGGATCGCCGCCCTGGATCATAAATCCGGGGATCACGCGATGGAACACCACCCCGTTGTAGAAGCCGCTGTTGGCCAGTTCCACAAAGTTGCCCACGCTGTTGGGGGCCGTGGCCGGGTACAGCTCGCCATACATCAGGCTGCCATCCTGCATCACCATGGTGAAAACCGGCAATTTGCCTTCGGCAGCCACGGTTTGCACATGCACGCCGTCAGCAGCCGGAACCAGCAGCTCTGCCGTGATCTCTTCGATTTGTATATCAGCGGTTTGCTCAACGGACTCCAGCAGCACCATAAAGCCTTGGCCCGCGCCTTCCGGCAGGGTCACAAAGGCCCAGATCACTCCGTCGTCGGCCTGGGTGATGGCTTCCACGGTAAGGGTCACGCCGGTGTCCAGCTTTTTCAGCTCGGTCCCGCCCGGCATATCAAACAGCGAGGTGCCGTCGTTTAGCACCATGCCGTACTTTACCACCGGTTCAATGGCGTCCGCAGGCGGGGTGGGAACGATCTGTGTATCCTCGTCAGGCTGGGCAGGTTGGGCCTCGGCGGCCTTGGTTTCGTAGTATGCCACCAGTTCGGAAGTATCGATGTTCACACCGGCGGCTTCCCACCAGGCGTTGCGGGCCTCGCTGGCGGCTATGGATTTCCTTTCTTCCAGCAGCGCGGCCATGTATTCGTCCTTGCACTCCTCAAAGGGGATTTCGCCGGGCGTTAGGTCTTCGGCATAGCGCAAGATGTGGATAACTTGGGGGTTGCCAAAATCATCGTAACTTACCACGGGTTCGTCGGAGATATCGCCGGGGTTGGCCAGGGCCATGGAAGCCGCTTCAAACTCGGGCCCATACCCCACCACACCGGCGGCGATGGGATATCCCTTGGAAATGCGCGGATCGGCCATGCCGCTGTCCACGCCGTACTCAAGAGCGGCTGCCAAAAAGTCCGCTCCGGCGCCAATCTCTTCGAGTATCATGTTGGCAAGGGCAAGCTGGGTGTCCAGCTGAGCGTCGTCGGCATAATCCACGGGCAGCATCACATGCTGAATCAGGCGGTAGCCTTCGGGTATCATCACCAGATTGTTGCCTTGATACAGATAATCACGGACAAAGGCATCCGCATCGGAAGCATACTGGGCTTTGGCTTCCTCCAGCATGGCTGCATACGAGGCACGGGCCTCCTCTTCGGTTAGGGTTACATCACCGGTAACCGCTCCGTCCAGGGCGGCGTCGGTGGCCCTGGTAAGGCTGTCTTCGCGCATTTGCTCCAAAGAGTAGCCCTCAAAGCGCAGCATCATGTCCGCCATGGATTCCAGCTCTTCGTCGCTGGCTTCCGGGTACTCGGGGCGCATGGCTTGTTTGTATTCTTCCAATCCCTGCTCGTACATGGCTTGGCCCTCGGCAGCGATCTCCGCCTGCTTCTCCGGGGTATCCAAACCGAATTCGGCTAACTTAGCGGAGGTGATGGCCTGGGAAAACAGGTCGCTGAGTACGTTCTGAGCGGCCATATCAATCACATAAGGATCATCTGCGGGCACATCCATGCCGTTCTGGGCGTAATAATCGGAAAAATATTGCGCCAGCCCGTGGATATCTCCCTTTAAGTCGCCGTAGGTAAAGGTTTTATCGTACACCTGCCCCAGCACGAGGCCGTCCAGGTCTTCAAGGGAGGTAGCAACCTGGGTTGGCTCGGGTGTGGGTTCAGGCGTTGGCACTGGCGTAGGTACCGGCGTCGGCTCCGGTGTGGGTTCCGGGGTTGGCGTAGGGGTTGGGGTTGGTGTCGGGGTAGGTGTGGGTGTAGGCGTCGGGGTAGGTGTGGGTGTAGGTGTCGGGGTGGGCGTAGGCACGATCCGCTCATTCTCTTGGGTTTTGTCTAGCGCCGTTGCTTCCAGCATAACGATGCCTTCGGCAGTGGCCGGGTAAAAGGCCGGCTCCTCCGCACCGTCTATCTGGCCGTACAGGCGAAATAAATCCTCGCCGGCCAAGTCTTTTGCATACCAAAGGGTAACGGGCAGGGTTACGTCGCCAACAGGCTCCACAGCCTCGTAAAACTCAGGCGCCGTATCGGGTTCCATGGGCGTAAAATCGGCCCTTCCCCATGCGGGGGTGGCCGGTCCGCCGCCCAGCACAACAGCCAGTAGGATGGCCGCAACCACCACAACCAGGCACAAGCCCAGTATCATCCATCTGCGGGGCGTCATGTTTTTAGTCAGGTTCTTCAAGAATTCCAAGTGAGTCCCTCCGTCCTAATTTCATTACGCTGGATACGAATTCAAAACTCGCTGTACTTCGTAGGCAGGTATAAAACATTGTAGCAATATATTACGCAATAAGCAATGCCAACATAAAAAATACACAGGTGCGTTATAATTTCTTCACAATTATAGGTTCATGATACCATTGCCCCCAAAAAGATGTTATAATTGGGCGTGTGAGCACACGAAAAACACGCGAAAAACAATCGAAAGGAACAAAAGATGTTTTACGTTCTCCTGTTTGTGGCTACTTTGGCACTCCCTGTATGCGCCGCCGCGTGGCAGGGCCGCCGGGCAGAGGCTTACCTGCCCTATGGTTTCATTTTAGCCACGCTGATTGCCTTTTGTTTTGGTTTGGCGGATGCATTGCCCGCCGGGGCTGTTGTTGCCGGCCTTTTTTTGCTGGTTTGCTGGGGGCTGGCCCTATGGCGTACGGCGCAAAAACAAGGGTGGCGCACACTGTTTTCCAATGTGTTTACGCCGGGCATGCTGCTGTACACCGTGCTGTTTGTATGTATCGTGTACATCCAAAAAGACCGTACCGTGTGTGTGCAAGACGATTACAATTATTGGTTCCGGGCCTGGCGGGCCATGTGGGTGGATCAAAAGCTGCCCTTGTATCCCGGTTCGGGCTTTATGTTTCACCAATCTTACCCGCCGGGTTTGCCCACCATGCATTACTTGGGATCCATGCTGCGTGGTGATTTTGTGCAGGGCGATGCCTTTTGCATCTACGGCATTTTCTGCATCTCCATGGTGATGCCGCTATGCACGAGCCTTACCTGGCGCCGCGCCTGGCTGCTGCCCGCCGCCGCCTTTGCAGCGTTGCTGCTGCCCACCACCTTTCATTTGCAATATGATTCTATTTACTCGGCCTATCATAGCTTGGGCGGCGATGCCGCGTTGGGCATGGCCTTTGGCCTGGCGCTTTTTGTGGCATGTGTAGAAAACCCCAAGCCCGGTCGCTTGGCGCGCCTCTCTCTTTTATGTGCCATGATCACGCTGGTAAAACCCTCTGGTTTTAGCATAGCGCTGATCGCCCTGATGGCCGCCGTGGTGATGGGGATTGTTCGCGAACGGAGCTGGCGTAGCCTCGGCCTACTGGCGCTATCGGCATGTTTACCGGTGCTGCTGTACATGCTTTGGCGCTGGAAGCTAACCGAGTTATCTGTGGATGTGGTATACGGCGTGCGCTTTGATGCAGGGCTCTTCCTGGACTTGCTCCTCCGGCGGGATGCCTCTTATCGCACGGAGATGTTCTCTGCTTTTTTACGCTTCCCGTGGCAGCGGCTGGCTGTAGCCAATCCTTACAACGCTTTTTCTACGCCCCAGCTGCGGCACTTCATGGTGGTGGCGCTGCTGGCCCTGCCCGCGCTGGGCCTATTGACCTTGGGCGATCGAACGGCCAGGTCACGGCACGCCACAGGCATCGTAAGCATCGCAATGGGGTATGTTTTCTATGCGTTGGGCATGCTTATGGTGTATCTGTTTTCTGTGCCCCGGCTAGGTGGCGCCGAGGTATTGCCCAGCTTTGACCGGTACATGGGCACCTACTACCAAGCCGCCCTGGTCTGTTTGTTTGGCTGGATGGCCAAGGCGGCAACCTCCGGCAGCAAAAAAGAGCGGATAACGGCCCGTGCCGCGCTGGCCTATCTGCTGGCGCTCACCGCTTTGATTGTGCCGGTACAACAAACGTATACCAGCGTGGTGGCGCTCCGCAACGACCATTTGAATCCGGCCGATTACATGGTGCGCTACTACGATACGCCCCTGCTGGGCGAACTCAACGAACGCGCCGCTTACATCGTGGAGCGGGTGCCAACCGACGCCACGGTAGGCCTCTATTACCTTCGTTTTGCTCATCATGGACAAAACGTACAGGCCGTGGCGTATCCGCTGCACACCGTACCGAAAAATGCATTGCCGCCCGTTGGCCCGCCGGAAGCGCCTTTTCGCCACGAAGGCTGGCAAGAAGTGCGGGGTTTTGACTATGTGTACATCGCTCAAGCCGGCGAGGATTTTGCATCGGCTTATGGTTTTTTGTTTGAGGGTGGTTTGAGCGCATCCCAACAGGATTGGGCCGTGGGCCAGCTCTACCGGGTGCGGTTGGATGGGGATGCCGGATTAACCTTCCTTCCCATGAGCTTGACAAGCAGCAAAAACTTGATAGAATAGTCGTACAACCACGACGCAACCGGTTTAGTGAAATAATTCCGGCCCCCATTGGGCATTTTTGGACTATATAGATTCCCGCAAGGAGGCGGACGTGATGGGTGAACTGATCGTAACCTATTTGTATCATAGCGCCTTCAGCGTAGAGCTGAACGACGTTTTGTTGGTATTCGATTACGCGCCTGGGAGCCACGGCACGTTAAACCGCGAGGCGCTGGCCAAGTACCGGCAGGTGGTGGTGCTGGTGAGCCACAGCCACGGCGATCATTTTGATCCCGTGATATTCGATTGGGCCGAGGCGGGGCGCGTGCACTACGTGCTTGGGTTTGATATTTCCACGCAATGGCCGGGCCGCCGCCTAAAACCCGGCGAGGGTACCACGGTGGGCGACGTATCCGTCAAGGCCTACGATTCCACCGACCTTGGCGTATCCTTCCTGGTGAAGCTAGGCGATTATACGGTGTTCCACGCCGGGGATTTGAACCTATGGCATTGGCGCGAAGTATCTACCCTGCGGGAGATTGAGCAGGCTGAGCGGGACTTTCACGCGGCGGTAAAGCCGCTGCAGGGCAAGGAGATCGACCTGGCGTTTTTCCCGGTGGATCCGCGTCAGGGCAGCCTGTACGACGCCGGGGCCAACTTTTTTGTGATGGAAGTAAAGCCCAGGGTGCTGATCCCCATGCATTGGCAGGAGCGGGTGGATGTGGCCAACGAGTATGTGCGCAAAAACCGCACCCGCCGCGTGGAAATGGTGGCGCTAACCCAGCCCGGGGACACGGTGGTGATCGGCAAAAGCATAGATCAGGCCGAGGAAGCGCCCTCCTGGTCTTACCAAACGATCACCAAAGGCATACTGGAAGACCGGGAAAGCGGCGATATGGCGGCAGAGAAGGATTAAGCCTTTTGCATATTTTCACCCCCTCTCACGATAGAATGAAGGGGGGTGAGGAAACGCATGGAAGCTATTGGC
>WQXF01000127.1 GCA_009784985.1 Clostridia bacterium
CCCCACCACGTTGCTGGCTTTGGTAGATTCCTCGGTGGGGGGCAAGGTGGCGGTGAACTTGCCCCGGGGCAAGAATCTGGTAGGCGCTTTTTGGCAACCAACCCTGGTGATTGCCGATCCGGACACCCTGGACACGCTGGATCCACGGGAGTTTGGCGCAGGGCTGGGCGAGGTGATCAAGTACGGCTGCATCGCCGACGCGGAACTGTTTGAGCGGCTGGAAAACCTTGCGGGAAGGCAAGCCCTTCGCCCCGAATTGCCCGGCATCATCGCCCGCTGCTGCCAGATCAAGGCCGACTACGTCCAGCGCGATCCCCTGGACCACGGCGTACGCATGGAGTTGAATTTTGGCCACACCCTAGGCCACGCGCTGGAGAACGTGCTGGGGTACGGCGTATTGCTCCACGGCGAGGCGGTGTGTGTGGGCATGGTGGCGGCGGCCCGCTGGGGCGAGGCGCTGGGCGTGACCCCCTGTGGCACGGCTGACCGAATCGCCGCGCTGCTGGCGAAATACGATTTGCCCGTTGCTGTCCCCACATCGGTATCCGCCAATGCGATAGCACGCGCCATGTCCCTGGACAAAAAAACAGACGGTGATTCCGTACGCCTGATATTGTTGGAGGCTATTGGCCGGGCTACGGTGCGGAGCGTAAGCCGTGATGTGCTGGCAGATTTATTATTGACGGCAGGCACGCCGTTTTTGTAGGGGCGACCCTGTATGGTCGCCCACAGGCAGCGCAACCACCCATGAATGGGCGGCCACATAGGGCCGCCCCTACAAGACGGCCATACATGTCTCAATTGAAAGGAGCCCCCCATGCGAACCATCCTCCCCCGCTTCTTATCCGGCTCGCTCGGCATAATGCCCAGCAAAAGCGCCTCCCATCGGGCGCTGATTTGCGCAGCCCTGGCCGGGGGCGAAAGCGTTGTGGTCCCCATCCAGCCCTCATTGGATGTGGAGGCAACCCTGGCCTGCTTGGAAGGCATGGGTTTGGCGCGGGTCACGGGTTTAGGCGAGGGGCTCAAGGTAACAAAAGGCATGCCACGCCTGCCCCGCATCGCACCTTGCGGCGAGTCCGGCTCCACACTGCGTTTTTTGATGCCATTGGCGCTGGACGGCGGCCCGCCCGTGCGCTTTGAGGGTACGGAGCGGCTGCTGCAGCGTCCGCTGGATGCGTATCGTTTGCTGTTTGCGCGGCACTGCACCGGGTACGGATGGGTGGATGAGCCGGGGGCGATCACGATCAACGGGCAACTGCACAGCGGTGATTTTACTTTGCCCGGCAATGTGTCCAGCCAGTTTGTGAGCGGGCTGCTGTTTGCGCTGCCCCGCCTACAGGGGGATTCCACCATCCGGGTGACCGGCGAAGTGGAGTCCCGCGGCTATATCGATTTAACGCTGGCCGCCCTGGCCCGGAGCGGTTTCGAAGCCCGCTGGCTCGATGAGCGCACGCTGGATGTGCCGGGCGGGCAGCGCGGGCGGCCCGGCGAATACCCTGTGGAGGGCGATTGGTCTCACGCCGCGTTTTATCTGGTGGCCGGATTGATCGGCGGGCCGGTGCGGCTTACCGGGCTGGATGCGGACAGCCTACAGGGTGATCGCGCTGTCATCGATGTGCTGCGCGGCATGGGCGGCGACATCCGCCAAGAGGGCGAGGGATGGGCCGCGTATCCATCGGCACTGCATGGCACATCCATCGATGCGTCGCAGATACCCGATCTGGTTCCGGCCCTGGCGGTGGCTGCCTGCGCGGCTCAAGGGCGCACCGTGATCTACAATGCCGCGCGGCTGCGCATCAAAGAAAGCGACCGCCTCGCCGCGTTGCGTGCCGAACTGGGCGCGTTGGGCGCAGCCATCAAAGAACAACCTGATGGACTGGTGATCCACGGAACGGGCCGGTTGCAAGGCGGCTCCGTCAACAGCCACAACGACCACCGCATCGCCATGGCGCTGGCAGTGGCGGCGGCCCTTTGCGACTCCCCCATAGAGCTGGCCGGAAGCGAGGCGGTGCAAAAATCAGCACCGTACTTTTGGGACGAATACGCACAGCTAACAAAAGGAAAGTGAGGAGAAAGCCATGCGCGGACAGTGGGGTAACAAGCTGCAACTGAGCCTTTTTGGCGAATCCCATGGCGAGGCGGTGGGCGTGGTGATCGACGGGCTGCCCGCCGGTATCGCGCTGGATATGGAAGCCATCGCCTTTGATTTGGCGCGCCGCTCACCGGGCCGCGATCCCACCGCCACCCAGCGCCGGGAGCCAGACGCTGTGCGGGTGCTTTCCGGCCTGTACCGGGGCAAAACCACGGGCGCGCCCTTGTGCGGCATGATCAACAACGTGGGCGCGCGCTCCCAGGACTATGAGGCGCTGCTCACCGTGATGCGCCCCGGCCACGCCGATTACACGGGCTGGGTAAAGTACAAGGGTTTTAATGACCCCCGAGGAGGCGGCCATTTTTCCGGCAGGCTCACAGCGCCCCTGGTGTTTGCGGGCGCGGTGGCTCGGCAAGCGCTGGCAAATAAAGGCATTTCCGTAGGGGCACATATACAGAGCATCCACACCGTACGCGATGATCTGCTGGATGACGCCGAGGTTTCCGCCGAAGCCCTGGACGCGTTGCGGGCAAAACGTTTTCCGTTGCTGGATCCCAGCGTCGAACAGGCCATGCGGGATGAAATCGAACGGGCACGCGCCTCCGGCGATTCGGTGGGCGGCGTGGTAGCCTGCGCCGCCGTAGGTGTGCCCGCCGGATGGGGCGAGCCCTTTTTTGGCTCGGTAGAAAGTGTGCTGGCCGGTCTGTTATTTTCCATCCCCGCGGTAAAGGGCGTGTCTTTTGGCGGCGGCTTTGGCCTCACCACCAAGCTGGGCAGCGAGGCCAATGATCCCTTTTTGATTGACGGTGAAGAGATTCGCACCACCAGCAACCACCATGGCGGCATCCTAGGCGGCATCACCAGCGGCATGCCCATCACGGTGCGGGTGGGGCTCAAGCCCACCCCTTCCATTGCAAGCACCCAGCGCACGGTGGATTTGCGCACCCGGCAACCGGCGGAGCTAAACGTGGGCGGACGGCACGATCCATGCATCGTACCCAGGGCTGTGCCGGTGGTAGAGAGCGCGGTGCTGCTAGGCCTGCTGTCGCTGGCACTGGAGGTGGACGGACGATGAACGATCTGATCGCATTACGCAATGGCATCGATCAGGTGGACGCCCAAATCATCCGTCTCTTTGCGCAACGCATGGAACTGGCACGGCGTGTGGGCGAATACAAACGGGCCCGCAACCTGCCGGTATTCGACCCGGAGCGGGAGCGTACCCTGATCGTCTCCCGCGTAGAGCAAATCAATGATCCAGCCCTCTCCGGGCCAGTGGCCGAGCTATTTGAAACGTTGATGCGGCTGTCCAAAGAAGCTCAATTCGGAGCTCAGCAATGAAGCAGCACATCTATTTAGTCGGCTTGCCGGGCAGCGGCAAAACCACCCTGGGCAAGGCGCTGGCCGCCTCCCTGGCCCTCCCCTTTGCCGATGTGGACGCCCGCATCGAAACCCTAGCCGGTATGCCCATCACCCAGATATTTGCCGAGCAGGGCGAGGAGGCTTTCCGGCGGATGGAGAGCGAAACCCTGGCCCAATGCGCTGCTGAATCACCCCAGGTGATCGCTACCGGCGGCGGCGTGGTGTTACGCGGGGCCAACGTAGCGCTGATGCGCGCCACCGGCACGGTGATGTGGATCGACCGGCCCGTCGATCACATAGTGGGCGATGTGCGGCAGGATACACGCCCCCTGCTGGCGGGGGATGCCGCCGAACGGCTGCGTGTGCTCTATGCCGAGCGTGAGCCGCTGTACCGGGCGGCAGCGCATCTTCGGCTGGAGAATGTGGGTACGGAGGGGCAGGGGTTAATAAGCGCATTGGCGTTCCTGTAGGGGCGATTATCAATCGCCCGCCAACCTTTTCGGGCGATTGATAATCGCCCCTACATAATTGCCCAAAATAGACACTTGCCTTGATTCATATTAGCTATGATTATGAAAGGACTTTTTCCATTGCAGCAACATCAATCCCCGCAACAACAAACCCACTCCCCCCGCCTTCGCGGAAAGATAGCGCAATTATGCCGCTGGGAACCCGAATTCACGCGGCTGTTTTTCCGCCTGGTGATCCCCATCGCCCTGCAAAACCTGGTGGGCGCGTCCCTGCACATCGTGGACAACATTATGGTGAGCGGCTTGGGCGAGGTTTCGGCAGCAGGTGTGGCCCAGGCCAACCGCGTCACCTTTATCGTGCAGCTCTTTCAGTTTGGCGTTACCAGCGGGGCAGGCATATTTGCCTCCCAATACTGGGGCAAGCGTGATGTGGGCGGCATGCGCCGGGTGCAGGGCCTGGCGCTCCGGCTGAACGCCGGTATCGGCCTGCTGGCCTTTGCGCTGGTGCAGTGCTGGCCCCAAGGCGTGCTGAGCATCTTTTTGCCTGCCGGCGAAAGCTTTGATGCCGGGCTGCAGTACCTGCTCATCGTATCACCGGCATACCTGATCACCGCCATCGACAGCGTGTTTCAAATGATGCTCCGGTCCTCGGAGCGTGCCCGTGTGCCCATGACCGCCAGCACCATAGCCATCATCACCAATACGGTGCTCAACTACGGCTTGATCTACGGCAGGCTAGGTTTGCCCGCCATGGGTGTGCGGGGCGTGGCCATGTCTACGGTATTTGCTACGGCGCTGAGCCTTAGCATCAATGTAGCCGTTAGCTATCGCAAAAAACTGGCCCCCGCCGCCCGGCTCCAGGATCTTCGTTTGCCGGATCGTACATTCCTGGCGCGGTTCTTCCGCACCATCAGCCCAGTGGTGTTTAACGAAGGGCTTTGGGCGATGGGTTTCGCCACATACAGCGTGGTGTATGGCCGCATGGGCGACGGCATGGTGGCGGCCATGGCCATTGTGGGCACCGTGGATCAACTGGTGTTTGTGCTGGGCTGGGGCATTATGCACGCCTCCTCGGTGATCGTGGGCCGCAGCATCGGCGCAGCCCGGGAAGAAGAGGCCTATCTGTACGCCAAGCGGATGCTGGCGGTGGCCGTAACCATGATGGCCGGGATGGGCGTGATACTGCTAAACGCCCGGGGGCCCATCGTAAGCCTGTTCCGCTATGGCGACGAAACCCTGGCCATGGCCGAGCAATTGTTGCTTATTTCGTCTTTTTTCTTGGCGATACGTGCGTTTAACGCCGTAAACATCGTAGGGGTGCTGCGCTCCGGCGGGGACACGGTGTTTAGCATGACGCTGGACTTAGGCGTGTTGTGGCTGATAGGCGTACCGCTGGCACTGCTGGGCGGGCTAGCGCTCCAGTGGACGCTGCCCGCCGTGTACCTGATCAACCAGGGGGAAGAATGCCTCAAAGTGCTGATAGGCCTGCCCCGGTTTATTTCAAAGAAATGGATCCGAAACCTAGTCAAAAACGATGACTGATGAATACATAAAGGGAGGCTTCGTTATGATGGAATACGAATATGAGCTGGTAGGCAAGATCGGCTCCATGGCGCTCATCCGCCCGGAGGACAACGACATCGACTACAACATCATCGCGCGGCTGGGTGAGCAGCTCCGGCCCGGCATGATATGGGTGTCTTCTGGCGCGGCGGAGATCGGGCGGCTGGATTATCTAAAACGAAACGGCCTGGAACTGGCCGGTGACCCCGCCGACATCAAAACCGACTACGCCGCTCAGGGGCAAGCCATCCTGATGGCGGAATACCGGCGGTTCATCCGCCCTTCGTACTCGGTGCGGCAGGTGCTGGTGGAGCATCAGCACTTTAATGACGCAGAGAAGCGTGAGCACATCCGCCGCCTGCTGTTGCGCGCCAAAAATCAGCAGGCCATCCCCATCGTAAACTATAACGACCCGGTGAGCGATGAGGAGAACCGCAAATGGGAGCTGGCCCACCTGCGCGACAAACAAGATCAGGTGGTGGAGTGCGTGGACAACGACGAAACCGCGGCAGTCATCGCAGGGCTGGTGCGCGCCCGCACGCTGCTGATCATGACCTGCACCGAAGGCATCTACCGCGACCTGCGCGATCCCTCCACCTTGGTGCGGGAGGTAACCGGCAAAAACACAGACGAGGTGCTCCACAACATCCGCACGCTGCAACAAAGCTGCAAAGGAGCCAGCCGCCCCGGCGCCAACGGCGCATACGCCAAGCTAGCCTTTGCCGCCGGCCCGGTGTCACGAGGCAGCACGGTGATCATCGGGCACGCAAAACACCGGATTTGTGATCTGCTGGACGGCACTGCTCCGGCGACGCGGATTGGCATATCATAAAGGTTTTCCCCCGCCCTTGATCATCGGCGCAACGCGCCGCGCGATTGGGAGAAGCGCGCAGGCTAGCGCTACGCTGGAAGCGCCTTGAAACAGGTTTGCGGGCGTGGCGGCTATCGCTAGGGCAAAGCCGTATACAAAGATTTCGTAAGCAAAGTACCCTGCCACCATGGCCACCTCGGCCAGGGTAAAGGTTAGTGCGCAGCGCAACAGCGCGTGCTGATCATGCAGGTTGAGTTGCCAACTGGCGATCCAACCCACCAGCGCCTTGATGCACAGGGTGGGGAGGATGTACATGGGGTATCCGGCCAGCAAGTCGGCCAGCGCACTGCCAATGCCCCCGATGGGCGCGGCGATGGGGCCCACCAGCATGGCGCTGAACAGAATAAACGTGTCGCCCAAGTGCACGTAGCCTTGGGTAATGGGCACCGGGAGCCTAAACAGCATCGTGGCCAGCGCCACCAGCGCGGCCAGCATGCCGGACACGGCGATGATTGGGGTGGAGGGCCGTTTCGTCCGTTGTGGCATCATGAATCAGCCCCGAGAGTCTCATGTATCATTTATTCGTTCCCCTATTCGTAATGGGTTTATATGCGGATTAAATGTCTGCACCCCATCCAATATCCTCCAAGCGCTCACTTGCCGGGGCTTCTCTAGCCTCCTTGATTGATTCAACCATGCCAGGAATAGATTGCAGATAAACAGTATCAAGCAGTCCGTCAAAGTCTTTTCGGGCGGTATTGGCGGTTATATGTTGCATGCTGCTTCCTCCTGTTCATAGGATTAGTATGCGCTGACCTGTTGGGATTGTCAACGAGAAATCTTGATTTGTTTTTCATCCTATTCTCATGATCCCCTTATCCGGTTTTCAAGCAAGGCGCACACAAACATGGTACTCTATGTGTGCGGGGCGGGAAACGCCCGAAAAAACAAAAGCATGTATGAGGAGGATATTACCATGAAGAAGCACGAAATTGAGCAGATCGATTACTTGAGGGACAAAGCCGGCTTAACCTACGAAGAAGCCATTGGCCTGCTGGAGAAAAACGACGGGGACTTGACCAAGTGTGTGGTGGAGCTGGAGCGCCAGGGCCGCATCCGCCCGGAAAGAAATCCCGAGGGGCGCAAGCAGCGCGGGGCGGCCTTTGTGCTGGATTGGGAAAGCATCAAGCGCGTGCTGTTCTCGCGGGTATCGGTACGCAAGGGCGATTTGATCGTAACCAACCTCACGGTGCTGGCCTGGCTGTTTGTGTTCTTTGCCGCGCCCTGGGTGTTCATCACCGGCGTGATCATTACCTTCCTTACCGGCTGCAAAGTGAAGTGGAACAAGGGCGCGGCTGATCCTAACTTGGATTTCC
>WQXF01000128.1 GCA_009784985.1 Clostridia bacterium
ATTCTTTTCACCCCTTGTTTTTCCTCCCTTTTACTTCGCTCTTCACCTTCTCTTTCCCTTTTGGTTTTTGTTAAGATTATATAACAAACTCCCCGCGCGCGAGGAGTTTGTTGATGAGCTGAGCCCTTGAAATCAAGGGCTTTTCTTTTTATATAGCCTTCTATAACTTAAGCATCTCCTCAATACAATCGTGGCAAATCAATTTCCCCTTGTATTGCACAGCATTCTGCGATTCCCCGCAGAAAACACACCTGGGGTAATTCTTCTGTAGAATGATTTTGTCTCCCTTCACAAAGATCTCCAGCGGATCCTTGTTATCGATACCCATCGTTCTCCGCAACTCCATGGGAACCACAACACGCCCCAACTCGTCAACCCTACGAACCATACCAATGGACTTCATATGCGATACCCCTCTCTTTTGCTCCATCGCCTTGTCAACAGAAAACATTACCCATCGAATTCATCATCTCTATTGTGTGTCACTACATACACAAAGCGCACAATCAGCGCAACCAGCGTCAGCCAGCCAAGAAAAACCCAAATCATCACACATCTGCCTCCTTGCCTCAACGGTGTAGGCGCCGTGCGCTGCTGCGGTTCTGCATAGGGATGTCTCCCTGCAATATGAGTTTATTCCATTGTGTTACACACATGTCAATGGGGATTAGAAGAAAATTTTCGCTGATATTCCCTGCTATTATTTGTTTGATTGCTCCATAACCACCCATCTCCAAGAAATGACTAAGCGAAAACGATCCGGCAAAACGTTGTGTAACCCCAGGGTTTGCGTCGCGTTAATTTAGGGAGCGGACAATTTGTCGAGCGAAAGGGAACCAGCGAAACTCGCGAAAACACTTACGTTATTGCCATGGTCGGGCGCCTGCCCGGCAAATCATCGGGATAGATGCGGCATTTGACAAGCCACCTGAGCGAATCCAGGCTTTAGTCGACGCCGCACCAGAAGCCGGGAATTACTGCACTGACGGGTATTTGGGCTGCATTGACATGGCCTACCCCGGTCGCCACGTGTGCAATGTCAGCAGCAAAAACGATACGTACACCGTCGAAAGCGTCCATGCTGGCTTTCGGCATTATATCCCGATTTTGCGCCGCCGCAGCCGTTGTTTTCCGCGAAGCTTAGACACGCTCAGCGCCGTGCTTAAAGTTTTTGCTGACGCATACAACGCCTTCGGTGTTGCGAAAATGAAGTCCCGCCATGGCCGCGACCCTAATGCGCGCGAATTACCCTTTTCGGTACTGGATTTTATTTAATCTGCGTGTCGTGTCCACTCCCGCGCCACATATATGGTTGACTATATGTGTTCTTTTCTATATAATGGTTTTGGCAGCCAGTAGCGTAGAGTGCTAATAACTTTTGAGGAAGGAAATCATTATGTCCTCCAGAGCGATAGCCGCAACAAGGGAACAGGGATATTTCCAGATACAGAATGAGAACAGGCTGCCCGTTTGTCAAGACCCATTTTCTTGAATCAACCCTCCTGAACCTTGACATTGCGAAAACAAGCCTAGCGTGGAATCCTTGTGGAAACAATTTCTCTCTGCACCATAAGAATCTTCTGCTTCCTTTTTGCTTCTTTTGTTGTTTTTACAACAATCACAAAGTGTGCTATATTGAAGTAAATACGAGAGGAGGGAGCTTGTGGAATCGGGCGTTTTTTGCCTGCGGAATAAGCGGCTGGAACAATTTGTGGTAAACATCAGCGCAAAAATTGCCGATGTGATCGAAACCGCGCAAAAAAGAAACGAACTGCCTGCCGATTCCCAAGCAACGCTCATACAAGCCCATTTGGACCTGGAGGAACTGTACGTGCAGTTGGATCCGTTTCTAAATGATCATTAAAAGAGCCCCTCCAGCGCGCATAAACGCCGGAGGGGCTGTTATTATGTTGGCCATGGCTCCCATTGCCCCGGCACGGCGCCGGGGGGATGCAGGTTGATGCCTACCAAACTGCGCCACCCTTCGCCCTGATAATGTACCGTGTCGCCAACATTGTAGGCGTCGTGCATGCCTTCGGGTTGCTTCCAATCGGGTATGGGCTCAGACACGTGCTCGAGTTCGGGCGGGGATTCGGGATGATCGGATGCAGAACCTCGCATTCCGTCAACCACCGCCGTTAAATCCGATATTTGCCGCTGCAAGTCCGCCAGGGAAACGATCTTTGGCCGGTCTCCCTCGTACATGATCTCGGGCCGATGAAAGGTATGATCCTTGGCATCGTACAAATCACCCACGATTACGTTAGTATCTTCCGGGATCGGTATCAGCGTTTGCCCGGTGGCCTGCCGAAACTGCTCCAGCATGACTGCCGACAACAGGATCACGTTTACGACCTCGCCATTTTCAATTTGCGCAACTGTCATTTGCTTTTCCTCCTTTATTCCCAAAACACTCGAATGATTACAATACCCGGCTCGCCGGGGGAACCCGGGATGGCTGCGTCGCCGTCGCCTGAGCCACGCCCGCCTCCACCGTCTCCACCTCTGCCGTACCCTGTGCCTGCATACGCTTGACCCGCGCCGTTGTTGCCCAATACGGCGCCCTTGCCGCCTGTTCGCCCGCCGGGACAGTTTCCGCCGTCTCCACCCTGGGCGTGCAGGTAAATGCCAACCCCGCGCGCTCCAAAAGCATACAAAGCATCCGTGTTCTGGAATGGGGCGGCGACGTTCAGGTTTCCACCATCGGGGCCACCCCAGGCGCCGCCATTGCCGCCATTGTTTGTGCCGGTTCCGTTGGATGGGTTGGCCCCCGGCTGGTTGAGCCATACGCCTTGTGAGCCAGTTGAGTTGTGGCCATTACCGCCCCAGCCTCTGCGGTATGTTCCGCCCGAGGTTATCACGGATGCCCCGCCGCCTCCGCCACCTGCGCCACCATTGCCCCCGCGGGGGCCGCCACCCCAATTGTAGCTGTTGACCGTGCCGCCGGTGCCGCCTGAACCATTTGCGCCGTTTCCGCCACCAAGGGCGATGATGTTGATGCCCTTGCCCGAAACGCGGCTTGTGCCTCCACCGGCGCCACCCACCGTGACGGTAAGCACCGTTTCCTCAGTGATGGCGGTAAGGGCGCCGTTTTCGATTTGCCCTGATCCGCCGCCCGCTCCCCCTTGCCCCGGATAAAAGCGGGTCAAGCTACTGTAGTACCCTCGGCGGCCTCCCGCACCTCCGTTGCCGCCGCCGCCGATGGCGCAAGCCTGTATACTTACCGCATCCCACGGCGCCGTCCAGGTTTGGGAGGAAGTGAGTACATAATCGGTATACGCTACCCCACGGATGTTGACCGGCCCCAAGGGCGGGTTGAGTGAAAATGATTGCATAGCCTAACACACCTCCTTTACCCTTGCGCCCACCGCACAACATATACGGTGACGTTGGAAGACGGCTTTTTTAGCGCGTTAAATGGAATGATGCCATTCGTAGTGATGTTTTTCATCACAATCCCACCGTTGGCAAAGGTGGCATGATGATCCGGATGGGGATAGCACAGATACAGATACCCGGTTGTTTGGGCGGCGGCCTGGGATATATTCTGATCAAAGGGCGCCGCGCTCCCCGTCCAGCCGCTGCTTGTAAGCGTATGGGTATAGAGCGTAGGCTTTGCCAACCCGATCGCGGTGTTCAGCGCCCTGCCCTGCCGCGCGTCCAGTGCGCTGCCAGCCCCTTCTGTGGTTAGGTTGTTGACCACGGCAGTTTTGTCTAGCTTGCCAGTGACCTGGGTTTGCAGCGCTTGCCCATCGGCCAGGGGCATGAATCCGCCAATGGCCGATGCCAGGAACCGGTCTATGCGGGCGGAGCCGATCACGCCGCATACCGTGTCGTCTTCCCGCTCGTCGGTGATGTCTTCTTCTTTGATCAAACTCGCCCCCACGCCGATCCGTACCCGGGCTAGGGAGAGCTCCCACACCATGGGGGTGCGGCCCAGGGTGGGGGGAGCAGGCGTCTGTGCCGGGTTGCCTTGCTTCACCACCAGGGTGATAGAACGGGCTTGGCTGTCCAGGTTGAGGCGGAGCACAATACGATCCACCCTGGGCATGGAGGAGGCCGCTGTGTGGGCCAGGGTAAAAACCTCGCCGCCGTCGTCAATCAACTCAAAAAAGTAGCCGCGGCACATGGCCGCACCGTAACGCACACGGGTCTTTAGTCCGTCCATGGCGGGCTCCACACACAAATTGGTATCCAGCGCGGACACGCCGCTGCCACAGATCGCACGAAAGGCCCGGGACAAGTCGGCGTCGGTATACACACGCTCATCTTGCGCGGTAGAATCAAATAAACCTGATACTTGTTTCGCCAATAGATCCACCTCCAATTATACTCGTTATCGAACCACCGTGTTTTGTAGATCTCCGATCATACCGGTTACCGTTACCGGCGCGTCGCCAAAGGTAATATCCAACTGCACCGGCCTGTCTCGGGCGTAGGTTTCCCGCACTTCGACGGCCCGGGCTTCCAACCGCCCCATGTGGGTTTTGAGCGTCACCCGGTCGCCCAGGTCAAAATCCCTGCCGTATTGAAAAGCGCCGTGTTGCAGCACAGCGCCCTGGATGGTGATCTTGGTCTCGGTTTGCGACAGCTTTCTATTACCGGCCCTTTCCATTTCATCCGGCAATTCAAGGCTCCCCCCTTCCACCCATACCTCTCTGCGGACACGGCCGGGATCCGCATCGCCAAAGGCAAGGATCAACCGGCGCTCGTCTTCACCCTGCCCCCCCACGTACGCAATGTTGCGCATACTGGCGGCGTCGAGCATATACTTCATTTCCCCGGCATTGCCCATGTCCAGCGACACCATGGCATGAACGTCTCTGCCGGGCGCCACGTCAAACACCAGCAGCTTTTGTTGATGATCGGGCACGATGTGCCAGCCCATATCGGCAAACTCGCCTAGGTCCTTAAGCAGCACATCCAGCGCCTCAAAGCGCGCTTGACCGCGCATGGGGTCGCCTCGTCCAAGGTCAGGCGCAATAACAAGGTTGGGGATCGCCCGGTTTAACCCGGCTGGTTCGGCCAGGTTGTTCCGCGCGAAGTGCTTAAGCACCGTCTCCGCAGGCACGTCTGGATCACCGGGGTTTGGCACCCGATCCCAGCCAAAGGTTTTTTCGGATACGCGAGGCGGGACCGCCAGCCGCCGCTTCACCAGCCCATCCAACGTGCAGCCCCGCAGCGTAAGCCCGGCCTTGGCCTCCTCGTACAACAAGCTCTCTACGATCACCGTCTTTTCCGGCGCGCCCACGGGCATCAGCAGGGTATCCACGCCAATGTCCGCCGCACCAGGCCCACGGGCAGGCAGAAATAACTCAAACTCGCCCACGCCAAAATGCCGCCGAATCAGCGAAAAGCTGGTATACCCCGCAATCTCGCCCAGAGGCTCAAAATCAGGTGTCAAAATACGAAACGCTCTCATTCTTTACACCCCCTCCATCCGTGGCGTCCAGCGGATGCGCACCAGGGAATCAATGCTGGGCGCGCTAGGCTTGTACTCCAACTCGTTCATGCCGGGGCGCAGCGTAAAGCCGGCAAGAGACGAATCCAGCCCCAGGTAACCATGGGCGGGAATCGCTTCCCCCTGGGCAGTGCGGATCACCACGCTAAGGGCCTCGGGATCGGTATCGATCACAAGCAAGTCACCGGTGGCAACGGCGCGGGCCACGGTAATGCTGGCGCCGGTGGTGTGGTTGATGAGCGTGGGCGTCTCACCGGAACCGGCGATCTCAATGAGCGGAGGCGCCACAACCTGCCCGCCGTTAAAGGCCGTGCCATAAAAACCGCGGTTGCCCAAGCGTACGGGAAACCCAAAGGGCAGCTTAAATGTGGCCTCGTTCATGGCCAGGGTGAGGGCATCGGACACATTGGCCTTCCAATAGGGATTGGGGCAACGAAAACAAAGCTTGGCCGACAGCAGCCAGTTCTGCAACCGGATGTCAGGATCGGGCCCTTCGGGGATGGCGTGGATCCACCAGGAACCGTAGTCGTTCTGATAGATGAGGCGGGCCAGGCGAGTCCCGTCAAATGCCACGGGCATGGCCAGCGCGGCCAACAGCTCTTGCCGCTTTTGATACAGGTCAACGCGGCTGCGTCCCTGTATGTGGAACGAAAGCTCCACGTACCGGGAGTCCAGTTGGAAGCCGTAGGGTGTCTCGCCGTGCTGGTACACACCCCGGGCAGCCGAAAGCTTGTAGCCGGGTTTGCCCAGGCCCCGCACCTTCTCCAGCACATAGGGCGGCCCTCCGCCAAATTCGACGGCCTCGCCGCGGAGGTTGATAAACGTTAGTTTTTGCAATAGATCACTTCCTTTCGTTTTGTTTTGCGTTTTGATATATGTATATAAAAACGCCGCCCTGGGGGGCGACGCTTATAGCCGTTCATCGTTGAATATTACTCTTACTTGTTCTCGTTCTCCTTTTTGGGATCAGCTGTGAGAACGCTACCAAAAAAGCGATAGGTTTTGACCAGCACCATAGCGGCAAGGCACAGGGCCATCACGCTGCCCACGATGGCAAAGTGGCAGCCGTTGGTCCATACAAAGGCGTTCCAAATTTTGCGGGAGGCGCTCACGGGGCTGCCTTCGTACAGGGACACATTGATGGTGCACAGCTCGTTGTCATCGCTGTACTCACCCAGATCCACTGCCTGCAGCAGGAGGAGCCGCTCGATCTCGATGATCTTATCTTCCAGATTGATCCTCTCGTTCACGCTGCCTTCAAAGCTGCGCAGGGCGATGTAGCTCTCCAGCCGCTTTTCCAGCTCCTCTTTTTGGGCGAGCATTTGACGATACTCGTAGGTTTTGTCGGTGGTTTGCGAGGTGGAAGAGACCGGAATGCCTATCCCCCGGATCGCCGCCAAGCAGCTATCGAAATACTGGGGTTTGACGCCGATCACCCTGGAGAGCCTGCGCTCGCCCGCAAGGCCCTGCTCGCTTTCCATTTGCACCACGGCCTGGGCCTCTTCGATGGCTTTGTTCAGCGCGGCCAGATCATCATCGTAATGGATGGTTTTGGCGGAGATAGACGCGACGCGCTCGTACTTTTGATCCAGCACCTGTGTGGCAGCCGGGCCTACGTACTCCATGCGAAGGGAAGCCACGTTCAGCTGGCGTGTATCACCCTTTAGGCTGGAGTAGAGATAGTTGGTGCCGATGGCGGGGGCCGGTTCCTCAAAGGTGGCCAGATCGTACACGATCCTTGCGGCAAAAATCGCCAGGTACAGCGCAACGAGTACAATAACGGTTCGCTTAAATTGTGCGCGGCTCATCATAAAAATCGCTCCTTTCATGGGCGTGCAATGGCATGATTATACATTAGGATGTGGTTTTTATCAAGCTCTGTACATGAGCTGGGTTGCCAGCGCTTCGTTTACCTGCTGGATTTTGCGCGCAGTATCCGTAGGCGATTCCACCGGCATGTTGAAGTTGTACACGCTGTGGAACTCCACGGGTGGGGCCGTGTTGTTCTGCTGTGCCTCCCGTTGCTGGCTGGTGGCCTCGAACGCATCCACCGCGCTCCATATCGGCTCCATCATGCGCCGCTGGAGGGCGTCGATCCAGTTGTTGAGGCCGTTGAACCAA
>WQXF01000129.1 GCA_009784985.1 Clostridia bacterium
ATACCGGGCGGTGATGGCAAAGGGCCGCCCACCCACGGTGTGAATGGTCACGCGGCTGCCGGGTTCGGCAGGCTGAAAGAAGGTGGAATCGGGATACAACTCACCCTGGGAGTAGGCTACGGTTGTATCGATGGTAAACTCAATGCCCGCCACCTGAGGAAAAGCACCCATGGCCGCCGGTGTGGCGTGGGTGGCGGCTTCGAGGGCTTCGAGCAACTCCGCGCCGGTTACGGTGAGTACGGTCACCTCATTGCCAAAGGGGAATACGGTGCGCATGTCGTTCATGGTGATATCGCCGGCCTGAATGGAGGCGCGAATGCCGCCGCCGTTGGTGATCGCAGCCTCCACATGATCGCCCATGGCCCGGCGGGCAGCCCACAGGATGGCATCGGCGGCAAAGTTGCCCAGGTTGGTCTCCTGGGTACGCACGCCGGGATCTCGCTCACCATCCAGCAGTATTTCGGTGGCAGCAAACACCTCGGCAAGCCGCTCGGCCACATCGTCTTGTATGGCCTTAACAAACGCGGCCATCTCAGCATTGGAGGGATTGGCGTACAGGCTGGCTTGGAGCGAATGGCCGTCAAATACCACCACACCCAGCTTTTTGCCGTACTCACCGGCGCTTACCAGCAGTGAGCCGCCTACTTGAATGCCTTGATTAAACGCCGTATGGCTGTGCCCGTCGATAAACAGGTCAATGCCGGTGGTGTGTTCCAGTACGTCCAGGGAGCGGTTGGGCGTACTTTCATCGTCCACACCCAGGTGACCCAAACATACGATCAAGTCGCAGCCTTGGGCCTTGAGCGCGTCGATTTGGGCTTGAGCCGCCGCGTACAGCGCCTCCCCCATCTGGATGTCGATGCCGCGCACCCTGTCGGGATGGGCTTTGGTGAGGGTTTCGGGGGTAACCAAACCAAATACGCCCACCTTTATGCCGTTGGGCATATCAAATATCTGGTAGGGTTGGAATACGGTGGCCCCGCTGGTTTGATCCGTAATATTGGCCGCCACAAGGGGAAAATTGGCAATCTCCCTGTTTTGCAGCAGGATGTCGATGCCCCAATCAAACTCGTGATTGCCGGGAACCATAGCATCGTAACCAGCCGCGTTCATAAACTCCATGGCGGCTCCGCCACGGCTCATGTTTACGATGGGTGCGCCCTGGGATGCGTCTCCGGCATCCAGCAGCAGCACCGACGCGCCCATCTCCAACAAATCGAGCTTGATTTGCGCGATGGCGGCGTAGCCCAAGGTGCCTGCGGTAAGATCGGCGGCGGCGCGGCCGTGCATATCGTTGGTATGCAGAATCACCAGCTTGCCGGCGGGTTGATGAAATTCCTTGCCGGAAGCCGCAGCGGTTATGAACGGACCAAGGGCCAACGCAAACACAAGCAAAATCAAAAGCGCGGGCAAACCTCTCTTTTTCATAGGGTTTTCTCCCTTCACCTTTCTCCTACATCTATATGATAGCAACCTATCGCATACGCGTCAAGGTACATGGGCCAAGTAACACAAAAAATGTAAAAAAAGGCGCGGCCTCTTTTTGATATTACCGCACCTCCAGATACAACGCCAGTGTGGCAAACAGCTTCTCCCCCACACCCTCGATCCTGCTTAACTCCTCGATATCGATCAGCCCGCCCTGGGCATCCCGGTAGGTTACGATCCGGCCTGCCAGGGCTTCGCCTATGCCGGGGATGGCGGTGAGCATCCATTCGTCGGCCTGGTTTACGTCCAGTTTGCGCAGCGCCTCCGGTGGCCCTTGGGTGGGCGATGGTGTCACGCGGGTTGGGTCGCTGGTGGGTAGGGTCAGTTCAATCACGGTGCTCCCACGGAGCGCCTGCTGCATCTGGGTTGTCGGCTTCGCAGAAAACCCACCTTCCACTAGGCAATAGGCCACCAACGCCACATAAAGGGGCGCAAGCAGCACCAGGAACCACCGCTCGCGGCTCCAAGGCTGTTTTTTGCTCTTCCTACGCGAACCCACGCGCGCTCATCTCCTGCTTGTAAACATTCCCTCCTTTTCTTTTTCGATATGTTTCGCGCAAATCCTGCATAATTCGACATTTAGCGCAACATCACCGCCACCACCGTATCGGCCTCATCGGGCAGGATGGGGCTGTCGCCTAGTTTTACAAACACATTGTTGTAGTGGGCGGTGCGAAAGTCTTCTATTATGGGCAGCTCCGCGCCGGTGGCCAGGAGCCGCACGCTCCGTATATCGCTACGCTCCACACCCAAAAGGGGCAGCAGGCCCACCGTGTTTTCCGTCACATGAAAGTACAGGGTGTTGCCATTGCGTGTCACACGGCCATAGTCCGGCTTATCGATATCCGCGTGCCCGCAGCCGTAGATGGCATCTTGGTTTACAGCCATCCACTCCCCCATTTGCTCCAAAATGCGCACCGAAGCTTGGGGAATCCGGCCCCGTGCATCGGGCCCCACGTTCAGCAGCATGTTGCCGCCCTTTGACACGCATTCCACCAGCTTGCGGATCACCATGGATGCGGGTTTATAGTACGTATCGTTGTGGCAATATCCCCAGTTGTTGTTGAGGGTAATGCAAGCCTCCCACAACAAGGGATTGCCGTTGCAATCAAACATACCCTGGGGCGGCAGCAACTGTTCGGGACTCAAAAAGTCGCCTGCGTACTCGGCAGGTTCGCCGGACAGCATGGAGTTTGCCGCCGCCTCTTCTAACCGATTGTCGATCAGTATGCCGGGCTGCAGCGAGCGCACCATACGCACCAGCTCGGTGGCACGCCACGCCTCCCCAAACAACTCGCCGTATGAAAAATCAAACCACATCAAGTCTAGCTTGCCATAGTTCGTACATAACTCCCGCACCTGGGCATGCAGATAATCCACATAGCGGCCAAAGTTGTGCTGAGCGCCCTTAAAGAGCTCATTCTCGCGCATGGGATGGTGTGCATCTCCGTAGTGGGGGTAATCCGGATGATGCCAATCCAGCAGCGAGTAGTACAGGCCCACCTTCAGCCCCTCGGCACGAAAAGCTTCGATATACTCACGCACCAGATCACGCCCGGCTGGGGTGTTGGTGGCTTTGTAATCCGTGTGTTTGGAATCAAACAGGCAAAAGCCATCGTGGTGTTTGGCGGTCATCACGGCATAACGCATGCCCGCCTGTTTGGCAAGCCGCGCCCAAGTTCGCGGATCGTAATCCACGGGATTAAACTCGTGAAAATATCGCTGATATTCCTCGTTGCTGATGCGCTCCACACTGCGCACCCACTCGCCCCTTGCCGGGATGGCGTACAGCCCCCAGTGGATAAACATGCCGAATCTGTCGTTCACAAACCATTGGGTGCGCTGGGCATGGGCCTGCCGGTCAAACATGGGGCTGCCTCCTCATCATTTCTGAATAATCGCCGAACACTTCGGCGGCAGGATGACCGATCCGTCATTGGCGGCAAAACCCTCTTCGTATGTAACAAACAGAACGGCCCCAGAACCGTCCAGAAGAACCGTTTGCGGCTCATTGGAGAGATTGTGAAGCACCCACACGGTTTGTTCGGGGACCACCATGCTATAGGACATCACCGCGTTGTTGGGCTGATCCAAAGGCTCCAAAACACCCGCGAACAGCGCAGGCGTAGCAGCCCGTAGCGTCATCACCCGCCTGTAGTGGGCCAGCAGGGAGTCGGGATCGGCATCCTGCGCGTCAAAACGCAAAACCTTTCGGTTGTGAGGCGATTCGATCCACGTGCAAAGCATAGGATCATCCTCTGCCCACAGGAATGGGGTCCGGATGTACTCGTCGGGTTTTCCGCCCAACATCCCCAATTCCTCACCGTAATAGACAAACGGAAGCCCTTGCATCGTAAGGTATACGGTGGCCGCCATTTTCATATTGTCCGTGTCGTTACGCAATGCCGCAGAGATGCGGGTTTGATCGTGATTGCTCAAAAAAATGGCATTGACAGCGTTTGGATTCGCCTCGGCTAAATGATCGTACTCTATTTTCATGCTTTTCACAAAAGCGTTGCCCTTGTTGCTTCCATTCACAACGGCACGGGCCAGAGTTTCGCCCATATCAAAATGAAACACGCTGCTCAGGGGCACGGCATATTGGGCCCGGGTGCTGGGCGCGTCCCACACCTCGCCCACCAGGTAACAGTCCGGATCCACCGACCGGCAGTAATCGGCGAATTCGGCCCACCACGCCAGATTCAGCTCGGTTGGTGCCCCCTCGCCTGGGCTCATTTCGGCAAAACTATACACGTGCATCACGGCGTCCAGCCTGAACCCGGCGACGCCCTTGTCCAGCCAGAATTTGGCGATGTTTTTGAGTTCCTGACGCAGATCGGGGTTATCCAGATTCAAATCCGGCATCTGATCCCAAAACAGGGCGGCATAGTAGCCACTTTCCGTCTCGTTCCAAGTCCGATGGCCAAAGGATGTGGCGTTCAGGTTTACGTCTTCGCCGGTATCGCTCCAGCGGTACCAATCCCGGTACGGACTGTTTGGGTCGCGGGAAGCTTGAAACCATGGATGCTCCGTGGATGTATGGTTGAGCACCAAATCCAGTATCACAGAGATGCCCCGGGCGTCCGCCTCCCGCATAAACGTTTCAAAATCCTCCATCGTGCCGTAATCAGGATGGATGCCATAGTAATCGGAAATGTCGTAGCCATGGTAGGAGGGCGCGGGGAAGCTGGGCATCAGCCAAATGCCGGTCACGCCCAGCCCGGCCAGATAATCCAGCTTGCCGGTGAGCCCCATCAAATCGCCTATGCCGTCGCCGTCCGAGTCGGCAAAAGAACGAAGGAATACCTGATAGTACGTGCCCTGTTGCGGCCCCCGGGCCAAACGCTCCTGTGCAAGAACCGCTGGCGAAACCGCCATCACCACAATCAGCACAAAACATACCGCTAGCTTTTTGATCATTCTTTAACCCCCGCCGCTCCCAGTGCGGTGAGCAGCGATTTTTGCCCAATCAAAAACAAGAACACAAAGGGTATGGCCACCAGCAACGCACCCGCCGCAAACATCGTATAATTGTTGGCAGTTCTGCCGTCAATGAGCTGAAACAGCCCCACCGCAAGCGTAAGCTGCTTCTCGCTGCGCAGCACCATGCGGGGAATGATAAAGTCCATCCACGGGCCCAAAAAACTAGTAATGATTAAAAAGGTCAAGATGGGCTTGGCGATGGGCAATATGATGCGCCTGTACGTGGTAAAGTTGGACGCGCCGTCGATGCGGGCCGCCTCGTCAAAACTTTTGGGGATGCTGTCCATATAGCTCTTAACAAGCCAGGTATTGTAGGGGATGTTGCCGGCGATGTACACCAGGGCAAGGCCCCACTTGGTGTCCAATCCGCCGATGCGCAGGAGCAACACATAGATGGCCACCATGCCCACAAAGCTAGGGAATATTTGAAACACAAGGAAGGCAATCATCATCTGCTTGCGAAGCATAAATTTAAACCGGGAAAAAATGTACGCCGCCGTGCTGGTGATGACCAGCGTGGCGCAACTCACCATAAGCGCGATGGTTAGCGTATTGGTGTACCAAACCTTATAGTTGGTGGTATTGAATAGCCGCTCAAACTGAATAAGCGTGGGGTTTTGGGGGAAGGGGTTGATCCCTATGCCTTGCAGGCTGCTCGATGGGGAAAACGCGCTGCCCATCACGTACAGCAAAGGATAGATAATGAGTATCGCAAAGATAATCAGCACGACATGAATCAAAACAGCAGATACAATACGGCCGGCGGGTATTTGCCGTGTGCGCTTCATCATAACAGATCACTCTCCTTGTACGATTTGGTGCGCGTATAATTCCAAATGGCGAAAGGGGTTAGCACCACAAATACCAGCACCGCCAGCACCGCGGCGTACTGGAACTTTTGCGGATTTTGCATGGTTAGCTTGTAAATCCAACTCACCACGATGTCAATGCCGTTGGCGTTGGTGGCTACGGTGTCCGCCGCGCTAGGGCCCCTTGTAGATCCCGCGCCGCTAAACAGAAAGTACGCAGCGCCGAAATTGTTGATATTGTATGTAAACGACATGATCACCAATGGCATGGTTTGCCGCAATACCAAGGGTATGGTGATGAAGCGGGTTCTTTTCCAGTTCGACGCCCCGTCGATGCCGGCCGCCTCAAAAATATCGGGCGAAATGGAGGTAAGGATGCTGGTAACCATCAACATATGGTAGGGGAACCCGGCCCACGTGTTGACAAAAACCATAGAGAACCTGGCAAATCCTATCTCCGAAAGCCATGGGATATTGGTTTGGATCACGCCGATTTGTTTCAGGATGGCGTTGAGGGGCCCAAAGGTACCGTTGAGAATATTGCTCCACACCATCAGGCTGATGATAGAGGGAACGGCGTAGGGCAGGATAAACAAGCTACGAAAGACCGGGGCAACCTTAATGTCCCTATTCAGCAGCGCAAGGGCCACAAACATACCGCAAAAGTAAACGCAGCCGGTGCTCAGCACACCCCATGCCAGGGTCCAGAGCAACACACGGCCCAAGGCACCTGTCCACATGGCCTGGCCTCCGCCAAACAAATCCACAAAATTCTTGAAACCCACCCAGTCCACTTTATTGGCGGGGGGGATATTGTTGGGAAAAGAATAGTTGGTAAAGGCCAAAAAGAACGAAAAAAGAATGGGAAGGATCACAAAAAACAGCAACAGAATCACCAGCGGCGAAAGGCCGATGGCCGGGAATGCCTGCTCCGACACGGAGCGGACAAACGCTCTATTGCCCGGCAACTCCCCGCCCGTGGCCTTGTAATGGGCGGTAATCTTGAATATATTGCGGATGGACAACACAAAAAGGATGGCAAGCACCAGCAAAACCAGCAGGCAAATCAGGCCGTCAATCATCATAAAAATCGAATGATCCCGCTGCCGCACCGGAAGATCGGGGTTAAAAACCCCCAGGGTGATAAAACCCCGCACCCCTTTGACGATGGCTCCATTAAAGTTAAGCGCCAGCCCCTCGGCGGTTTGTTCAAAGGCAACAAAGAAAAGCACCGCAAACTGGGCCAGCGCGTACAGCGCGCCTTTGAGCTGCTGCTTTAGGTAAAGAATATGCCCGAGCCCCATCCACAAACAGCCGGATAGCAACGCCTTTTTTCGCAAATGCGTATCCATAGCATACCCTCCGGATCAAAATGGCAGGGACGCCTGAATGGCGTCCCTGCCTGCATCGGTTCAATTAGTTTCCGAAAGCGGCTTCCATCACAGCAGCGGCGGCTTCCAGCTCAGTGGCGGCATCGGCGCCGTCCCAAACATTAGCGTACACGGCGCCCATGGTCGCCCAATACTGGCCCATTTCGTTGATGGCGGGCATGGGGAACGCATAAGCGGCCTGCGCCATAACACCGGCGGTCAACTCGTCGTCGATCGTGATATCTTTCCGGGCGGGAATCTGGCCGGTCCGCTCAAAGCGCTCCATGGCCATTTCCTGGGAAGTCAGGAACTTCAGGAAGTCGGCAGCCTCCTCGGGATGGTCGGAGAAAGCCGAGATGCAGAAGATACGAACGCCCG
>WQXF01000130.1 GCA_009784985.1 Clostridia bacterium
CCGGGCGGGCCGTAGATGATCACGTGCTGCGGGTTGGGCCCGCACAAAATGGCCTCCAGCGCGCGGATGCCCTCCCGCTGCCCCACGATGTCTTCAAACCGGGCGGGCCTTACCCGCTCGCTAAGCGGTTCGCTGAGCCGGATGGCGCGCAGGCGCTGCAGGCGGTCCATCTCCCGCCCGCTCTCCCGCCGCGCGGTGGGCTGCTGCTTGCGCTGCGTGCGCAGCTGCACAAAGAAATACACGCCCACGACCACCGTCACCAGCAACTGTATGCCCAGCAGTACAAAGCTAAACAAAGCATTTCCCCCTTTTCAATGCAATGCGATTGCAATTCGCAAATCTAGCATGCAAAAGTTCGGGGATGCCCATTCGAAAGGTTGCTGCCAATTTTCGTTTGCATTTCCAAGCAAGGGGTAATTTTCCTTTTAGACATGAAACTATAGATCGTATTTTCTCCTGCGGTTTTCGGCCTCTCGATACACAAGGTCGTCGGCTCTGGCTGAAACAATAATGATCATCATTTTTCCAGCTTCCCGCCTAAGGGCATAAACCACACGAATGCCCGCTTTTTTTAGCTTGATTTTGTACAATCCTGCAAGATTGCTCCCTGCGTGATTGCCCAACGGCTTTCCGTATCCGTTGGGATACTCCGGGTTCTGGCTAACCTTACGAATTCCGCGAAGGACTTCTTTTTGCACAGGTTGATCCAGCTTCGCCAAATCCTCTTTGGCTTCGGGGAGGTAATCTCTTTCCCAACTCATTCGATTTCCACATCCCCGGCGCCTTCTAGGTCTGCCTCGGTTATACCCAAATCCCGCATAACTTCCGCCTCGCTGATCGCATTCGCTTCGTTATTGTTCGCAAGCCGTTGCTGGGCCAGCAGCAACAAGCGGTAGTCCTCTACGGTTTCGGTCATGCGGGTGAACTCATCGGGACTGAGGATGATTGCTTCGGGCGTATTGTTCCTGAGCACAACAAGCTGGCCTTCGGCCTTTACCCGATCAAAAATCTTGGTTGCTTGCCCTCTATTAAACAGCGTGATCGGCACCATGCGCTTTAAGGTATCTGCATTGATCGCCATTGCATTGCCCTCCCTTGTTTATTTAGCATAGCATGTTGCCAAGTAAATTACAAGGCTTCTACATTACTATTTGTTGTATTTTTTGCGCTTAAACAAAGAGGTTGCGCCCTAAAAAAAACATGGTATAATAAACCCAAACCATAACAAAAACAGATGGAGGGTCCCTTATGCCAAAGATCACCTTTATGGGCGCCGGTTCTTCGGTATTTGCAAAAAACGTGCTGGGCGACTGCATGCTCGCCCCGGCGCTGGAAAACAGCACTATCTCCCTTTATGACATTGACGCCACGCGGCTCAAAGAATCCCACGCCATACTGGATGCTATCAACCGCAACAACGGTTCCAAGGCCAAAATCGAAACCTACCTGGGCATCCCCAAACGAAAGGACGCCCTGCGCGGCGCGGACTACGTGGTCAACGCCATCCAGGTGGGCCTGTACGAACCCTGCACCGTAACGGATTTTGAGGTGCCCAAAAAGTACGGCCTGCGCCAAACCATTGCCGACACTCTGGGCATCGGCGGCATATTCCGCGGGCTGCGCACCATCCCCGTGATGGTAGACTTTGCCCGGGACATGGAGGAAGTGTGCCCCAACGCCTGGTTCCTCAACTATACCAATCCCCTGGCCATACTCACCATCGCCATGCTCACCATGACGCCCATCAAAACCGTGGGCCTTTGCCACAGCGTGCAGATATGCGCCGAACACCTGATGAAGGACTTGGGCATGCCCTACGACAATTTGGTGCAATGGAAGGTGGCCGGTGTCAACCACCAGTCCTGGCTGCTGGAAGTCACACGGGACGGCGTGGATCTTTATCCGGAGATCAAGGCCCGGGCCGCTGCCCGCACGGAAAAGCACAACGACATGGTGCGCTACGAGATGATGAAGCGCTTTGGGTATTACGTAACCGAATCCAGCGAACACAACGCCGAGTACATGCCCTACTTTATCAAATCCAAGTACCCGGAGCTCATCGAGCGCTTTAACATCCCGCTGGACGAGTATCCGCGCCGCTGCATCGAGCAAATCAAGGGATGGAAGGAACGGGGCCACGAGCTCACGAAAAACCCCTTGCTCACCCACGAGCGCAGCAATGAGTACGCCAGCTATATCATGGAGGCCATGGAAACCAACGTGCCCTATAAAATCGGCGGCAACGTGCTCAACAATGGGGTGATCCCCAACCTGCCGGCCAACTGCTCGGTAGAGGTGCCCTGCTTGGTAGACAAGAGCGGCGTTACCCCCTGCTACGTGGGCAATCTGCCCGAGCAATGCGCCGCCCTAAACCGCACCAAGATAAACGTGGAGCTGCTCACCGTGGAGGCGGCCCGCACCCTAAAGAAAGAATATATCTACCATGCGGCCATGCTGGATCCCCACACCGCCGCCGAGCTTTCCATCGACGACATCGTGGCCATGTGCGACGACCTGATCGAGGCCCATGGGGACTGGCTGCCCAAGTACCGTTAATCAAAAATTCATAAACAAAATTTTCACGAACACCTTGTACAAATTGTTATTTTAGGGTTATACTAGGGACAGAATATGCAATATCAAAAGGAGAAGCGATGATGAAAAAGGATTATAGCGTAACCTCACTGGCGGGAGCATTGATTTGGGCCGCGGCCATGGTTTTGCGCCGCCTGTCGCTTCCGGAATCGGGAATCATCACCCCTATTCTTAACGTGCTGCCCAAGTTCGGCGTTGTATTGCTGATTGTAGGGCTAACGGTGACCTTTTGGCCCCATGTATTCAAAAAACCCTTCCCTCCCAAGGGCATGTACCCGCTGATTCTTCTTGCGCTGCTGCCGGTTGTGCTGTACAAAATCGTCTTGCCCCTGATCGGGGGGGTAGATTTGGTGATTTATCCGTGGGATTACGTGGCCAGCTTGCTGGCGGCCGGTTACCTGGCGGTAGCGCATGCCCTCGACTATCGTAAGGTTGCCCCAGATGATGCTTCAGTTGATGTTGCAGTTGAAGCAGAGGCGCCCGCCGAGGAGAGCGTTCCCGTACAAGCAGATGCAGCCGAGCAAAGCATTTCTCTAGAAGAATAAGCAACGCCGTATGCTAAAGCAGCCCTCTGAGTTCAGAGGGCTGTTTGTTTACAAAAGATGCGTTTTACTTTTTCTCGATCAAGAATGGAGCGTCAGCCCTAACGTACCCGGTATACTCCCCCACGCGCACATGCCACCAATTAGGCGTAACTCCCAGCACTTCCACATCACTTTCGCTGCCGATCATTCTATATGTGGGATCTTTAAATGGGGTATCGTAGAGTATCCAGCTAGATGAGGTGGCTTCATATAACGGAATCGCGGGCACCACCATAGCGCGATCATCACCAAAGGCAAGGTACCGTGTTTGCATATATCCCCCCGTACCCCCGCAGTTAACCTCTCCGCCGATGCGCACCCTTACCCAATCGCCCGATAACTCCTCCAGCAGTTCCACCTGCACGCCGTTGTAATATCTACCCCTTACAGCGCTCATATAGGTTAAGCTTGGCCTTGACCATAGGTCAAGGAGGTCGGCAGGATTGGGGTTGTTCACCACAGCAGTTTCATACAGTTCCTCTGCCAAACCCGCCGTGGGCAACAACGCGGCAAGCAACGCCAGTACACACAGCGCCACCAGCGCTCCGGCAAATCTTTCTCGGGAAAACACACAATCTCCTCCATATCTCATGTTCATCCAGCTAACGAAAAAGATTTCGTAATTCTTCCATTTCCCCTATTGACCACCCTGGTCAGTTGGTGTATAATGTGAATTGACCGGGGTGGTCAATAAAGAACAAATAATCAAGAAGGAGGAGGATGCGTATCAACGACACGTTTCGTGAACTGGAGCCCGCCAAGCGTTTGACCATACTCAACGCCGCGATGGATGAGTTTGCCCAGCATGGCTACGAAAAGGCATCCACCAATGCAATCGTGCGCGAGGCGGGCATCAGCAAGGGCTTGCTGTTTTATTACTTTCACAGCAAAGAAGAACTGTATCACGATTTGCTGGCCCACGCCTACGATACCCTAAAGGACTCCCTGATGCTAGCGTTTGACAGCGCGGACGGCGACTTTATCGCCAGACTCCGGCGGGCCGCGGAACGTAAGTTGCGGACGTATATCGAGCATCCGCATATCGTTCGGTTTTTAGGCGCGGTTTTTTTGGAGCGGAACTCCGGGCACCTCCCCCCCGCCATGCTGGAAAATCTGAACAACACCTACACCACGTTCCGCGCCCAACTGTACGCAAATATCGATACGTCGCTTTTCCGCGATGATGTGCCGCCGGAGCATTGCATACAGTTGATCCGGTGGTGCATGGAAGGGTATGAAAAAGAGATGGAAGCCATGATGTCGCGGCACGGTATGCCCCAGGAACCCGGCGCCTACACGCCGCTGTTTGAGGCGTACTACGGATATTTAGATTCGCTAAAGCAAGTCTTTTATCGCAAATGATTTTATTTTATTAGGAGGGCAACAAAGTATGGGCATCTTGGAAACAAGGGATCTAACCAAACGGTTCGGCAAACTCACCGCACTCAACAAAGTAAACCTGAGCGTAAACGAGGGCGAGGTATTTGGTTTTATCGGCCCCAACGGCGCGGGCAAAACCACCACCATCCGCCTGGCGCTGGGCATTTTGCAAGCCAGCGAGGGCAGTGTATCAGTATTTGGCATGGATGCGTGGAAAGACGCCGTAGCCATCCACGAGCGCCTTGCCTACGTGCCCGGCGATGTGAATCTATGGCCTAATCTCACCGGCGGCGAGGTGATCGACCTGTTCGTGAGCCTGCGGGGCAAACACGATCCCGCCCGCAGGAAGGACTTGATCGAACGTTTTGACCTGGACCCCAGCAAAAAGTGCCGTACCTATTCAAAGGGCAACCGGCAAAAGGTGGCGCTGGTGGCGGCCTTTGCTTCCGAGGCCGACCTGTACATCCTGGATGAGCCTACCTCGGGCCTGGACCCGCTGATGGAACAGGTATTCCAAGCCTGTGTGCTGGAGTGCAAGGAAGCGGGCAAAAGCGTATTCCTATCCAGCCACATCCTCCATGAGGTGGAGCGGCTGTGCGATCGGGTGGCCATCATCCGCGAAGGCCAGGTAGTGGATACCGGCACCCTGAGCGAGTTGCGGCATCTGACCCAGATCAATATACTGGCCGAAACCGCCAAGCCCCTCACCGGCCTTGAAGCACTAAAAGGCGTCCATGGCATCGAAAAACAAGACGGCGCGCTGCGCTTCCAAGTGGAACACGACGCCCTGGGCCCGGTGATGGAAATGGTGGGCAAGGCCGGTGTGATCCGGTTGGAAAGTTCGCCGCCTACATTAGAAGACTTATTTATGCGGCATTACAGCGGAAACGGAGGCGAGTGATCATGCGCGGAAACTTAGAGAATTCCGGAAGGCTGGTCCGTTTTATCCTGCGGCGCGAACGGGTAATGTCCGCAGTGTGGATCATTCTATTGGTGCTGTTCTCCGTGGCGTTGGCCCCGGCCATGGAAAGTATGTTTGATGCCGAAGCCCGGCAAACCTTTGCCGTATCCATCAACAACCCAATCATGACCTCCATGATGGGGCCAGGTTACGGGGTGGAAGAAGGCGCTTACACGGCCGGGGCCATGTTCAGCCACATGATGCTGCTTTGGACCATCATTGCCGTAGCGATTATGAACATCTTTCTGGTGGTGCGCCATACCAGGGCCGACGAGGAGCGGGGCCGTACCGAGGTCGTACGCTCGCTGCCCACGGGGCGGCTTGCCAACTTAAATGCCACAATGATCACTGCTGTGATCGTAAACGGCATACTCGCCCTGCTAACCGGGCTGGGATTGGCCGCCATGGGCGTGGAGAGCATGGGCCTTGGCGGCAGCCTGTTGTACGGTTTTGCCCTGGGCGTTTCCGGCCTGTTTTTTGCTGCGGTGGCCGCCCTCTTTTCTCAGCTTTCGGCCTCGTCCAGGGGCGCGATGGCCTACTCGTTCTTGACGCTGGGCGTTTTCTACATGATCCGGGCCGCCGGGGATGCCGGGGGCAACGAACTGCTGGCTTGCTTAAGCCCCATGGGCTTGATCCAGCGCTCCCAGGTCTATGTAAATGATTATATGTGGCCGTCCCTGCTGATCCTGCTGCAAACCGTGGTGCTGGCGGCCATCGTGTACGCCCTCAACGCCATTCGGGATATGGGCCAGGGTTTTATCCCCGCCCGGCCGGGGCGCAAGGAGGCCTCCAAACTGCTGCGCTCACCCTTTGGCCTGGCCTTCCGTTTGCTGCGCAACACGCTGATCACCTGGTTTATTGTGATGTTGACGCTGGGCGCTTCCTACGGTTCGGTGATTGGCGACATCTACAGCTTTGTAGGCGACAGCCCGGAATACATGGCGATATTAGGCGTGCCCATCGAGGTGCTGGAGCAACTGCCCGAAGAACAAAAGGCCAAAATGCTGATCGAAAACTTTGGCGCGTTTGTGAATACCATGATGGCGCTGATCAGCATGGTGCCGCTGCTCACCGCCGCCATGAAACCCCGCAACGAAGAAAAAGAAGGCCGCGCCGAGCAGGTGCTGGCCCGTGTAGTCCCGCGCGGCACATACCTGGCTGGGTACACAATTTTGGCCTTTGCAGCCAGCGCGCTGATGCAGTTCGCCACGGCCTACGGCCTGTATGCCTCCGCGGAGGCCATGACGGAAGTGAACCCCTTTACGCTAGGTGGCCTGATGCAGGCAAACATGGCGTATCTGCCCGCCCTGTGGGTGATGATCGGCGTGGCGATCCTGATCACGGGCCTCCTCCCCAAGGCAACGGGCGCTGTTTGGGGCTATTACGGGTTCGTTTGTTTCGCATCGTTTATGGGCAACATGCCGGGGCTGCTCCCCGAATGGATGCTGCACCTATCGCCCATGAAGTACATCGCCCAACTCCCCTTGGAAACGATGAATTATGTGCCCCTGGCCATCCTAACGGTGATTGCCGCGGGATTGACCGCCGTTGGTTTTGTGGGATACCGGCACAGGGATGTGCTGCAGTATTAGGCAACCTGCGATGTAATACCAACATGCTTGCCTAATGAAAAAACCGCCCACAAGAATCCCTCCACCGCTGCGGCGGTCCCCCTCCCTTTAACAAGGGAGGTAGGGGTTGAAAACGAAACATCGTTGAAACCCCTTACCCCCCTTGCCAAAGCTTACCTTGACCCACAGAATCGAAAAGGAGTGCAACAATAAAGAAGATATGATATAATAGAAATGGGCGCAGTGAACGGGGA
>WQXF01000131.1 GCA_009784985.1 Clostridia bacterium
ACGGGTGGTTTGTTCGTCGTCGCCATAGCCCTTGCCGGATAACTCGGCAATGCGGGCCAGGATGCCCGCAAAGGCGTCTGTTTCGTACACCGATTGCATGCCGTTGAGCACGCAGATGTTACGCTCCAGGCCAAAGCCTGTATCCACATTTTTCTGGGCCAAGGGCGTATACTTGCCCTCTGCATCCTTATTGTATTGCATGAATACATCGTTCCAAATCTCCAGGTAGTGCCCGCAGGAACAAGCAGGCGAACAATCCGGGCCACAAGCGGGCGTGTCGGTGATATAGAACATCTCGGTATCCGGGCCGCAGGGGCCGGTTTGACCGGCGGGTCCCCACCAGTTGTTCTCCCGTGGCAAATAAAAGATGCGCTCGGGTTTGACGCCCACCTTGCGCCAAATCGCCGCCGCCTCCTCGTCCCTGGGAATGCCTTCTTCCCCTTCGAACACCGTAAAAGCCAGCCGCTCGGGATCCAAACCCAGCCACTTCTTGTCGGTTAAAAACTCCCACGACCAGGCGATGGCGTCTTCCTTAAAGTAATCCCCCAGCGACCAGTTGCCCAGCATCTCAAAGAAGGTGAGATGGGAAGGGTCGCCCACATCGTCGATATCGCTGGTGCGGATGCACTTTTGCACGTTGACCAAGCGCGCCCCGGCGGGATGCTTTTTCCCTAGCAGGTAGGGCACCAGCGGATGCATGCCCGCAGTGGTAAACAGCACGGTGGGGTCATTCTCTGGGATCAGCGAGGCGCTGGGGATCACCGCGTGCCCCTTCTCCTGAAAAAAGCGCATAAACATGGCGCGCAGCTCCGCCGAGGTGATAGACGGCATGGGCGATTCCTCCTCGTATTGTTTAATTTCGATCAGTTAAATTCGATCAATTGTAACACAAAAACGAACAGTGAACAATGCGCCAACCCACTGTTCACTGTTCATTGTTAACTGTTAACTGATTAACCGTCGCCCTTTGTGGCGTTTTCCACATGACTGACCAGAGAGGACATGGAATTGACCTCGTCGCTGCGTTCGGCGATGTGCTCCCGCACGTATTGAGGCAGCGTGGCGAAGTAGTCGTAGGCGGAGCGGTCGTCTTGCAGCAGGGCCTTCAGGTTGGGGTATTTAGGATACACGCAAATCCCTCCATCACCGTATCTTTAACAGACACAGTGTGCGCGGGAGAGGCGGCGATTATTCTTGATCATCTTCCATCAAAAGTGCCCGCAGAGCCAGCACATAGGATTTCCACCCCAGCCCGCAGATCACACCCTGGCAAACGGACGACAAAAACGAATGCCAGCGAAATTCCTCACGCTTAAACACGTTGGAAAGATGCACCTCGATCACCCGGTGGCCCGTTGCGCTGATGGCATCGGCCAGGGCCACGCTGGTGTGGGTATACGCGCCTGCGTTGAACACAACGCCATGAACGGTATTCGCAGCGGCATGGAGCCTGTCGATCAACGCACCCTCGTGACTAGATTGAAAAAACTCCACACGCGCGCCCAAGGCCTCGGCCTCACGGGCAATGCGGCGGTTGATCTCTTCCAGCGTAAGCGCGCCGTAGATATTTGGCTCCCGCGTGCCAAGCAGGTTTAGGTTGGGGCCGTTGATGATCAGTATGGTTTTCACGTTGTTACTCCTTCCCCCTGAGCTGGGCAAGCTGCGCCTCCACCATCTCACGGGTAACATAATTCAGGGGCGAGATGCGCCCTTCCAGCACCGTCTCCAGCTTTTCGATGGCTTGTGCTGTACGGCCTGCCTCCACGTCGTACTGGGCCAGGAAGTAATTGGTGTCAACTGCGCCCGGCTTTTGGGCAAGGGCACGCTCAAAGTAAGGCCGCGCCGCGTCTTTATCATCAAGCAAACGATAATATGCCTGCGCCAGGTTGTCCAGGCAAACGGGGTCGTCCTCGTCGTAGTCCACGGCCTCAAGGTTAAAGGCCAGGGCTTCGTCTATAGCAGTTTTGTCATCCACAGCCTTTTCGATCAGCAAAAAACCCAATACGCCGTACAGCGTGCCGGTTTTTTGGTTGCGGAACACCTTCCATAACCAATCCAGAGCCCGATCCTTCTGCCCCAACTTCCAGATCGCCACGGCATAGTGCTGGATCACTTGGTTTTTTTGATCGGCAGTGATGCCGGGAGCCTTTTCGGCCTTGCGCAACACCTCCACGGCGCGCTCGTAGTCGCCCAGGCGCAACAGCAGCACGGCATAGGTGCTCAGCAGCTTGGGATCGCTGAGCCCCTCGGCATAGGCCTGATCATAACCGGCCTTTGCGGCCTCCAAATCCCCCTTCACGTGGAGCCGATAGGCCTTGTTGGCATTGAGTTTAGTTAGGAATCCCATTGTGCATTCTCCTTTGTTGTATGATTATTCATCATGGATATCCTCCGCAGCAACCGCGCCCGCCGCACATGCAACGCACACGATTCCTCCTCGTCCACCGCGCCGCCAAGCCGCTCCCGCAGGGCCAGGCGCTCCAGCGCTGCCTCGGTATGCCGCAACGCCAGGGCAAAATCCCGCCGCCGGTGCTCGGCAATCTTGGCCAATTCCACATAGGGTGCCACACCGCCCTCGCCCCGGTTGATCATCTCGGCATACACCGCCTCGGCCTCGGCAAATTGCCGATCCTGCCGGTGACTGCGGGCCAACAGCATCCGCGCCTCCGCCGCCACCTGGATTGGCTTGCCGGAACCCGCCACCCGGAAGCACACCCGCGCCGCCTCCCGGTTGCCATCCCTGGCCAGGGCGCGGCCCACGCTAAACACATCCTCAAAAAAGTCCTGCTGCTCGGGCTTCTCAAACACCCGCGCAAGGCGAAGCAGCAGTTTGGCCAAGGTTTGCACATCCCGCAGGTTGTGGCGCAGCACATCTTCCAGCAGAGAGAAATCGCCGGTTTTTAGATAAGTAAAATACCGTTCCGGCACCTCGCTGCCCGGCAGATCGTCTTCCCGCCCGCAATCCAGCACCCGCCGCTCGATATTGCCCAGGGTGCAATCCCGCAAACGCAAGCGCCATACCCGGCGCGTTGGATACAGGAGGTCCAGATGCGGACGGCGCAAATCTACGTGGCGCATGCGGTGCATGGTGAGCCGGTTTTCCAGCAGAGGCAGGTCAAAGGTTTTGCCGTTGTAAGTTACGAAGGCGTCGAACCGGGGCAGCAGCCCGGCAAAGGCCTCCAGCAACAGCGGTTCTTCGGAGTAGTCGCGCATCAGGTACTGGCGCACCAGAAAAGCGTCGCCCTCTATCCAGCCCAAGCCCACCAAAAAAGCCACCGTACCCGCGCCCATGCCCAAGCCGGTGGTTTCGGTATCCAAAAAGAGCAGGCGGCTCAGTTCCGGCAAGCGCTCGTTACGTTGGGCAAACCCGGCGTCGATGGGCAAAAGGGCTTCTGGGTTCAGATCGTACAGGCCCGCCCCAATCTCGTCTAATGGCACGGCGGTCTCTCGTAAAAAGCAAGCCTCAGAGGTCGGCATAACAGCAACCCGGCTTGTTGTCGTAGTTACGGTGCTTGCCGCAACCCGGGCCAGGCGCGCGCGGAGGTCCCTCATGGGCGGCAACGCCTCCATTCTACAGCAGTATCTCAAAAAGCAACTTCAGCAAAGGCCAAGTGTTCATTTCCGTGTTGCCTAGCGCGGAGGCTACGATTCCTTCCCGAGGAAAATACGCAGTAAAGAAATCGATGCCAAAATCCCCTCCCACCGCGTAATAGGCGGTTTGGCCACCCTTGCGATATTGATAAACACCCAATCCATAGTGGATGTTATCTCCCTCGCTCCCCGCAACAACATGGGGCGTCAAAAACCTCTCTAGCATTTGAGGCGATAGGATTTTGCCAACAAAAAGCGAACGCCACAGCTTATCCAAATCCGCCGCGCAGGTAAACAGCCCGCCGTCGGCGCCGCCGATCACGGGCATGGAAAAGATGTTGGCGTACCACTCCCCCGAATCCTCATCCTGTATATACCCGAGGGCAGTGTTGGCGGGCAGCCTGTCCATGCGATAAAAGCCGGTGTGCTCAAGCCGGTTGGGTGTTATGATATGTTCCGTTACGTATTCCTGATACCGTTGGCCGCTGGCGCTTTCCACAGCCAAGCCCAGCAACACAAACCCCGCGTTGGAATACCCAAACCGGGCCCCCGGCGTGAATTTGGGGGCCAGGGAATCAAACATGGGCAAATAGTACGATAAGCTATTCCACAAATAAACGGGATACTTGTGATTCAATGCTATGAGCGCTTCGTAGCTGCCGGGGGCTTCTTCATCGATGTAGTCCCCGATCCCCGAGGTATGGGTGAGCAGATGTTGCAGCGTTACCCTTTTATCGATGTTGTTTAAATCCATGGGCAGGATATCCCAAATCCTGTCTTCTAGCGATAACTTGCCTTCGTCTATCAGCTTACACACCGCTAGGCCGGTGAACAGCTTGGTTCCAGAGGCGATGGCAAAGGCAGTCGAAAGTTCGTTGGGCAAACGCTCCGGGCGGTTGCGATGGCCGCAGGCTTTTTCGAAAAGCAATGTATCGGCGGCGGCAACTGAATAGACGCCGGAGAACGCTTCTTCTTTATTCCACTCGGCAAAGTTTTTTTGGATGATATCCGCAATATTTTTATGTATCATCGCGTATCCTTTCCACTTGTTTCATACGTTCTGTTACAGCTCTCGCGATTGCGGTGCGGCGCATCGCATCAACTTCATCAGACGCAGTCAAAATTTGCTGTATCTCGTCTTCCAGCCCCTCGCTGGCATTGGCGTTGAACCAACGAAGATCGCCTACGAGCTTGATCTGCTCGGCATGATCTTTGCGGAACGGTTTGCTTTCAATGCGCGAACCCACGCGCTGGGTATTATACCACAACGATGTGCCGCTATCATAGATGGGCGCAAAACCAAGATAATCAAGGGTATCGGCCCTTCGCACAACGCCAAAATTATTCCAGTGCCTGTCCTCATTGGCGATGATGTAGTCAACGGTGAGCATCTTGCCGAGGGCGTCCTTTACATCGGGCACACCTAACGTTTCACAACAGGCAAAAAAATGATCCTGCAAGCTGCGATCATTGGGCCGCTTTTGTGTTTGAAGTACCCGCCATGCGGTGATAAGCTCGGTTTCAGGCGTTATGAAATTCTCGCACAGGCAATAGGGTTTGTTCGATTCAACTGTTAGCGAATAATGCACATGGTTGATTCCTAATCGCTCCAAGACAGCAGTGGCGATCACTTCGTTAAATGGCTCTTGCTGATAAACCCCGCTGCCGCCTTTCATTAAGAAACGCTTCCCATTGGCTATAATCCATTTTTTACGCAGCCAACCGTCTGATGTGTTGTCCGGCGACATCAAGCTAACGCAGCTGAGATCGGCGGGTTCGTATCCAAACAAAATCTCGCCCATGTCCTTTGAAAAATCATTGTGAAAGAAGTTTACATCGGCCCAATCGATCCCTGCGCCCTTCGGGCATAGCCAATATTGATCGGACAAGGAAAGCCCGTAGCATTTTTCAAGCAAAAGCGCAGGAGAGTTAATCCCGATGCTTTGGAGCGCATGCTCCAGCCCTGCGCGGCTGGCGGGTATGGAGCGCCCCGACCACCAATCGTCCATTGCCTTTCGGCTCATTCCATCCCTTGTGTAAACGCCAAGAGGAAGATGCTCGGGCGCTTGAAGGTTCAACAGCTTTACGATTCTGCCCGTGTCCGAGAGGATTTCCATATCCACAACCGGAATGTTTTTGTGCATCAGGGTATAGTCCAAGTGCGCTCACCTTCCTTAATTGCTTAGCGCAAGCAAAACCCGCAACAACCCCACCGCCGTCCGCTTCCCCCGCGCCCCCACCGCAGCCACCGGCCCCACGCAAGACGGGCACCCCGCCTCACAGGGACAGCCCTGGATCATCTCCAACGCGTGGGCCAGCAGCGTATCCCGCATATCGTACACCTTCTCACTCAGGCCGATGCCGCCGGGGCAACCGTCGTACAATATCAGCGTAGGCTTTTGGGTAAACGTATCCCGCACCCGGTACACCACGTTGATGTCCTGAGGGGCGCACATCAAATACAGCGGCGCAAGCTGGCGCATCACACTGGCGATGCCCAGCATACCGCCCTGCAGGTCGTCCTTGGCATAACGGCCGGCCAGCTCGTCTTCCAGCGCCCACCAGCAGGCCGTGGTTTGCATCTCCAGCTCGGGCAGGTCTACCGGGCCAAAACCCAGCGTCTCTTGGGTATCCAGCTTAAACTTTTTAAACATGGTTACCAGCCAAGTCACCAGCACCTCGCCGTAAGCTCTGGCCATGCCCGCATGGGGGGGTTGCTCTTTGAGCACATCCAGCACGCGCAGGCTGATGTTCAGGTCGGCATCGGTGTAGTAGTCCACTTCCACATGGCGTACGTAAGCCTTCTTTTCGGTAAAATCAAGTTTTTCTACCTGGTATTGCTGGCCCTCGTGCAGGTAGATGGCGTGCTCGTGGAGCAGCATGGGCACGGTGTAACGATCCATCTCGCCGATCACCCGATGCTTTTCGGGCCGGGTGATGTCCACGATGAGAAAATTCTCCTCCCCAATGGAGCGCAACGATATTTCCGATGCCGGAAATTCCTCGGTCATCCAATGCCAGCGGTCGCCCACCCGGCGCAGGATGTGCTGCTCGGTTAGGAAGTCCAGCAGCTCGGGGGTGGATTCGCCGCCGCCGTAGGCTTCGCCCAACTCAAAGGGCAACTCGTAGGCAGCGCACTTAAAGTGGCTGAGCAGGATGTAGAGATTGTCCGGCGCCACCCGGGCATGCTCCGGCGATTGCTCAAAAAAGTATTCGGGATGCTGCACAATGTACTGATCCAGCGCCGACGAGGAGGCCACCATCAGCGTAAGCGCCGTGCCCTGTCGGCGACCGGCCCGCCCGGCCTGTTGCCAGGTGCTGGCCACGGTGCCCGGATATCCGCAGAGCACGCAGGCGTCCAATTGGCCGATGTCGATGCCCAACTCCAGCGCGTTGGTGGATACCACCGCCCGGATCGTGCCATTTCGCAGGCCGCGCTCGATCTCCCGCCGCTGGGAGGGCAGGTATCCGCCGCGATAACCGCGCACCGACCCGGCCTGGCCCAAGGGATCACGGGTGATGTCTTTCAGATGCCGGATAAGCACCTCCACCGTAAGGCGGGATTTGCCGAATACGATGGTGGATACGCCATTTTTGATCAG
>WQXF01000132.1 GCA_009784985.1 Clostridia bacterium
ATCCGCAAAACCTTCGATTCGGTAACCGGCGCCCGGGAGGTGATCGTGCACTTTTACAACTCTACCTCCACCCTCCAGCGCAAGGTGGTGTTTAAGCAAGACATGCAAGGCATCATCAACATCGCGGTGGGCGGCGCGCGGCTGATCCGCCAACTGGCCGACGAGAGCGCCGGGCAAACCCGCGTCCGCTTTGAATACTCCCCCGAATCCTTTGCCGGAACCGAGATGGACTTTGCCGTGGACATCTGCGCACGGGTGATGGAGGAACTGCGGGCATCCAAAAACGAACCGGTGATCCTGAACCTGCCCAGCACCGTGGAGATGTGCACCCCCAACACCTATGCCGACCAAATCGAATACTTCATCCGCCACCTGCCCAACCGGGAGGCGGCCATCATATCCGTGCATCCCCATAACGACAGGGGTACCAGTGTGGCCGCCGCCGAGCTGGCTGTGATGGCAGGGGCCCAGCGGGTAGAGGGCACGCTTTTTGGCAACGGGGAGCGCACCGGGAATTTAGACATCGTGACCATGGCGCTTAACCTGCACACCCAGGGTGTGGACAACAAATTGGACTTCTCCCAGATCGATACGATCCGCGAGATGTACGAGCGCACCACCCGCATGACGGTGCCGGAGCGCCAGCCCTATGCAGGCAAGCTGGCATACACGGCCTTCTCCGGCTCCCATCAGGATGCCATCAACAAGGGTTATGAATACATGCGCGCCACCTGCTCACCGATATGGGAGATACCTTACCTGCCCATCGATCCGGCGGATGTGGGCCGGGCCTACGAGCCGGTGATCCGCATCAACAGCCAGAGCGGCAAGGGCGGCGCAGCCTTTATCATGGGCACCTTTGGGTATCATCTGCCCAAGGATATGCACCCGGAGTTCGGCAATCTGGTACAGGCGGCCTGCGAGGGCAAGGGCGGCGAGCTGTCGCCCGAGGAGATTCGCGATTTGTTTGAAGCCGCCTACCTGCAGGTAGACGGCCCTTACAAGCTGACCCGCTACGCCTTCCGCGAGGAATCCGACGGGTCGGGCGAAAGCGTATGTCATTTCTCCGGCCAAGTGCTGGTGAGCGGCCAGCCCGTGACCTTAAACGGGCGCGGCAACGGCCCCATCAACGCAGCCTGCCAAGCCCTCAACGACATCGGCCTAAGGGACTATGCCTTTTTGAGCTATCACGAGCACGCCATTTCGAAGGGTTCGGATTCAAAGGCCATCGCCTACATCCAGGTGCAGGCTCCGGATGGCCGAAAGTTATTTGGCGTGGGTATGTCGAGCAATATCAACGTAGCATCGGTGCGGGGGATATTGTGTGCGATCAACCGGGCGCAAAGCGCGGTTAAACACCAGCCTTAATGTCCTCCAGCTTCTTCTTGATATCTGAAGCTACTATTCCGTCGTCAAGGGAAATGTCTTCTGCCTTTTCGTCCATCGATATCAAGAATGCAGCAACATTCTCTTGCCTTTTAGAGTCTAGGAAGTCAAACTCATTACCAAGTACAAAAGTGCTGATTCTTTCGTGTGCTTCGTTGATATCAACATATTTGCTTATGTCATCTTTGTTTACTCTCCAAATTGTAAACACTGTTTTCTGTGCACCTACTCCTCGACCTACAGCGGAACTAACCAAAAAAGCCAAGGCTAAATCAGAAGTGATCATGTTGCTCGTATATTCTTTAGCCCTGGCCTCATCTATTTGCTCAAATAGCCAGATAACATGTAAAAATGAGTCGTTTGCAATTAGTTCTCCCGATTTTAGCCCCAAGATTACACGCTCTGAAAATGCCTTTTCGAGTTCCAAAACTTCATTTAGCGTTAACAATGCATCTTTTTCATCTGACTTCCGATCAGTAAAGCGGTTATGTTGCCTTCCAAAATCTCGCAACAGGGCGGTTAAGATAGAGAGATCCACCCTGGAATCAATGAACACTTCATATACAATTTGGTGACGACAAGATTTATCAATGACTTGCAATGATGAGCGAGCACAGTATACCAAGCGTTGCTTAAGTGAAATCGAAAAAAGAGCCAGCTCTTTGTTGTCTTCCAATTCATGCCCAATCAACGCCAGGCAGGCAAAAATCATCTCCGCCCTTTTTGAATATTCTGGCATGCCCCTTTTTTGTTCAAAAGAGGCATCAACATACTCCAGGAACTGTGTTGTCTTTCTGGACAAATTGATTTCTGTTATTCCTTCGACAAGCTCGGCCTCGGTGGCTTCATACAATAATCGCTCCATCACTTGCCTAGGTATTGCGGTCGATTCCAAAGAAAGAGCAAAGTATCTCTCAAAACAATCCGGAGATGCAATACTACCGCTGATTAATGCCTTCTTTGCATCGAAATACGAAGAATAATTGGGGTAAGTATTTATAGAGGCACTCAACTTAGGGAAAAGGTGGCTGAGTATTTCTTTTACCTTTCCTGCCCTATTATCTGGAATGCCTGCAATTATAGCATTGTATGAAGTCTGCACTTTTTTCTTGACTTCCTGATCATGATTCGTGTAGTAAGTGAGACCACCACATAATTGCTCTTTATGAAAAGGTAGTCTCGAGTATATTTCAGGCTCAAAGACTTGAATGCATGTTAATCCAATCAAGTCAATAATGTTTATCTCATCTTTTAGTAGAGAATACTTCAATGCAAAAGTGTTTGTATACCTCACTGCATCCCGAATGGTACGCAAGTATTGTTTTATTCCGAAATGGAATAAACTGCTCCAATAATCATTGTCCCACTTTCCGTAAAGAGTATCAGCAATGATTGCATCAAGCTTTTTGAGAAAAACTTGATGGATATCGCTAGCGGTTGGTATTGGCAATTCAAATGGGACTTGAACAACTTTTTCTAAATACTCTGCTCCATCGCCTCTCTGAACATCTGCAAGCGCCCTGATTACAACTTCGCGATCAAACGATAGCAAGTAGATTGTATATGGAAAATCTGCTAATGACTTAACTAACTGAAATATCAACGCAACTTCTGCGCTTGATAATCTGTCAATATCATCAATCGTTACAATCAGCTTTATTTTTTCTTTTAGTAGGGCCGTAATTATCGCATCTTTAGCTCTTTGAAGGTCATTGTTTTGTGATTCATTATATGCTTTTGCCCTAGCCTTCAGCAATTTGCCTGCATCTGCCACGCTGCCGCCTATTAGTGGAATTAACCTGGCTAATTCAAGTATGTCTGCATAAGCATTCATGTGCTTGAAGAGAATCTCTAGCTTAGGCCGATTGATCTTTATTGCCGACGATAGCTGTTTAAAAAACTGAGAGATAAGCTGTTGCTGCTCGGAATATAGCCAAGGATTAAACCTAAGCACTATTGGCTTTTGGGCGTCGTCTTCGTACATTGATTTCGCTTTTTCTAAAACCATATTGATAACTGAGGTTTTTCCGCTACCCCATTTGCCATATATACCAATCACAAAGCCTTCAGGTACAGTATAGTTCAGCATCACCTTTGCCAAATTCTCTGCAAATGCACCACGATTGAGTGCATCATCTTTCGCGTTTTCGATTGGCAAATCAGAACTAAATATTTTTTGCACCTCCCACCATCGTTATGAGTACTTGTAATTCCTCACAGCTCCGGTATCAGCTTGATGATCTCCTTGATGGACATGCACATGTTGTCGGCCTCTTGGGCCCTTTGATGCTCCAAGATCAGCCTGGCTGTTTTTTGCATGGCAGGGAAAGCGCTGCGCGTAAGCTGATTTGCGTAGATCACAACGTTTACGCCCCGCTGGGTGAACTCCTCTTCTGTAACGGACGTAAAAGTAGACGGCACAACCACCAAGGGTGTGGATGGGTCTTTGGCGCGGAATTCCTTGCAAAAAGTAAAAATCTCATCCGGCTCTTTCCGGCGGCTGTGGATCATAATGCCGTCGGCGCCCGCCTGGGTAAAAGCAAAGGCACGGTCCAACGCATCTTGCATGCCCTGTTCTAGAATCAGGCTTTCAATGCGGGCAATCAGCAGCATCTCCTGGGTTTTCATGGTGCTTTTACCCATGCTTATTTTTCGTGAAAAGTTCTCGATGCTGTCTTGCTGTTGCTCCACCTCGGTGCCAAAAAGGGAATTTCGTTTAAAGCCGGTTTTATCTTCGATAATAACGGCGGAAACCCCAATGCGCTCCAAGGTTTTGATTAGATAAGAGAAGTGGTCGATCCGCCCACCCGTGTCTCCGTCAAAGATGATTGGCTTGGTGGTGACTTCCATGATGTCGTCGATGGTGCGCAGCCTGCTGGTGATATCCACCAGTTCCGTGTCCGGCTTACCCTTTGCGGTGGAATCACAAAGGCTGGACAACCACATGGCATCAAACTGGGATACCTTGCCGTCTTTTACAACCTTTTCGTTTTCCGCAATCAACCCCGTAAGCCCGCTGTGCACCTCTATGGCCGTGACAAGGGGTTTGAGCTTCAGCAGCTTTTTGAGCCGCCCCCGCCGGATGTCCGGGATGGAGAGTTGCGAACGGGCGTGCATCTCCAATGCATCGTATTCCTGATTTTTGCTGTAGGGAAACTCGCGCAACTCCCCATCAAACTCATTCAAAATTTCGATCACCCGGGCACGGATCGGGGCCTGCACGCCAACCCGCCAATCATCGCCATGCACAAAATAGTCGGGCTTGAGTTCCCGTAAAATGTCCTCGCCGATCAGCGTATCCTGCTCGATCACATGCCGCACCCCGGTGATGCTGCCAACGATGGCCATGCGCTCCTTTGTGCTCAGAACGGGAAAGCGCTTGTAGCTCGCAACGATCTGATCCGACAACACGCCCACCGTCAACTCGCCTAGGTTGGCCGCTTCTTTGATGATACGGATATGCCCGCCGTGTATGATGTCGGTGCTAAAATTCATGTAAACCTTTTTCATACCAAACACTCATCCTTCACACAAAAATTCGATAAATGCACGTTTGTTTTCTTGCGTAGACACTGTGGGGCGCCCCAGATCGGCACGGGATCCAAGCGCAACAAGGGCCTCTACAAAAACCGGCCCTTTTTGCGCTTTGGCCTGCTCCAACGCAATCTTTAGAGACTGGGCATCATTGGCTTCATGAACATACCGATACCCACAAGCAAGGGCTATGGCCGCTAAATCGGCCCCGCCCGCAACCGTGGGCATTCCACCCACCGTTTCGTGGGCGGCATTGTTGAACACCACGTGGATAAACCTCTCGGGCGCATGGCTGCCCACAATGCCCAAGGCGCCCATGTGCATCAAAACCGCGCCATCCCCATCCAGGCACCACACCCGGCGCTCCGGTTGCTGCAAGGCTATGCCCAGGGCAATCATCACGCTGTGCCCCATGGACCCAACCGTAAGGAAATCCCTCCCGTGGCCCTGGGATGCCTTGTTCCGTATCTCAAAAAGCTCCCGTGATATTTTGCCGGTTGTAGAAACAACGGGATCACTTCCGGCGGCTTCCAACGCAATACCCACAGCCTGTTCACGGTTGAGGGTATGCGTATTCCCGTAAACGTGGCCATTTCCCGCAAACGCACCCTTGCGTATCACAAACGCGGCGCTCTTGCCTTCCGCAAACAGCTTAGTAAAACGCAAAAGCGCATCTTTGACCTGCTCCGGGGACGTAGTTTTATCCACAACAAAATACGCCATATCCATATCCGAAAGCAACTGCAGTGTGATCTCGCCTTGGAAGATATGCTGGGGTTCATCCGGCACCCCCGGTTCGCCCCGCCAGCCCACCACAAATAACATGGGGATGCCGTATACCTTTGGATGGGTCAACGACGCAACAGGGTTCAGCGCGTTTCCAATGCCACTGTTTTGCATGTACACGCAGGGTATCTTCCCCGTCGCCAAATGATACCCGCTTGCCAACGCAACGCTGCCGCCTTCGTTGTGGGCCACGATGTGATGTTTGCCACCGATGCCGTAACGGTTGGCAATCTCGTCACAGAATACGTTTAACAAAGAATCGGGTACGCCTGTAAAGAACGTAACGCCTTGTTTCTTTAAGATATCCAGAAAAAAGCTACTATCCACAAAAACATCCTAGCTCTGCGAAGAATCGCTCATTTTGTGTTTGATTTCGGACGAAGATACGCCCTGTGTGTATTCAGGCTCTATCACTTCGCCGCCCCATTCGGCCATGACTGCGATTGCTTTTTCACGAACGTCTTTTAAAGGCCCTTCACGCCAGTCGGTTCCGTGAACCATATATTTGGGACGGTATTCCCTCAAATTTGGCTCATAGTCGCGAACGTTCTGCTTAACGACATATTTCACCCCTTTGATATTGCTTATAACTGTTTTACGTGCTTCATACGCCATTGTGGGTGGTTTTTTATAGGAGGCGATGGCCTCGTCGGAGAAAAGCCCAACCATTACGTTGCCATACCGCGCGGCAACCCGAATAATATTGATATGGCCAGGATGGATTATGTCCGCCGCCATCGGCAGATACACCAACGCAGGCATCCCGGCTTTTTCGATGCGTTCCTTTATCTTATCATAATTAGCAGAGATATTGGGATTTTTGGGGGCCAATTCAGGCGTGACCGGTTGCGCGGGCCTGACACTGTGATGCACACATCCGTCGCAAACCAAGCCATCTAACTTATCGTCGATGAATGCCTGCCGTATTTGTTTCATTTTTTCTCCATACCAGGCGTCCTTAAGGCTCACTTTGTTGAGGTCGGCAACCACCAGCATGTTTTCATAATCAGCGTTTTCCACCGAAAGGTAACCCTCATACGTGATGGATATCGCATCAAACGGCAGGTTGCATCTACGGTATTGTTCGTCGTCTGAATAGCATTTCAGAAGCTCTTCAATTTCGGGCATGTATCCGCCTTGATTGTACACGTTTTTGAAGACGATTTCATCGGCCAATCCTTTGAACACGGTAAAATAGTCGTCCTTCATGTGTTCAGTGAACCTTGTTAATATGCCTGTTACAAATATCTTGTACGATTTGCCGCTTTCCTTGCGGTAGTCGTTAAGGTACTTCAGATGGCTCATAACGGTATCAAAATCATCACGCCCGTGTATGAAATCGTACATTTTCCGCTCGGGGGC
>WQXF01000133.1 GCA_009784985.1 Clostridia bacterium
CCAACTGGGCATCTCGGAAGAAAGCGCGCTCCTAACCCAATGGTTTGTGCGCGAGGGCGACAAGGTGGATGTGGGCGACAAGCTCTTTTCCATCGAAACCGGCAAGTCGTCCTTTGATGTGCCATCGGACTACGCGGGCACGGTGCTGAAGCTGATCCTGCCCGAGGGCGAGGAGGCGCTGATTCAAGCGCCCATATGCGCCATCGGTGATGAAGGCGAAAGTTATGTTGCTGAAGATGTTGGTGTGAGCATACCCTCTCCGCAACCTGCCCCTTCTGTGCCCCAGGTTGAGCTTGTGCATGCCGTGCCTGTTACCTCGCTTTGCGCTGGCGCTGGGTGCGGCGTATCACCCCGCGCCCGCACACTTGCAGCCAAGGCCGACATCGACCCCAAACGCGCCGTACCCACCGGGCCGGAAGGCCGTGTGATCGAGCGCGATGTCCGCGCTTTGCTGGAACACGGCGTTGAGCGCACGGCACAGCCAACAGCCGCCTACGAAGACCGGCCCATGTCCCACCTGCGCAAGATCATCGCCAAAAACATGCTGGCCTCGTTGACACAAACCGCCCAGGTTACCCACACAGCCTCTTTTGACGCCACAAACATCCGGGCCTACCGCGCACTACTCAAAAGCGACCCGGAAAATAGCGGCGTAACCCTTACCGACATGATCCTATACGCCGTTACCCGCACGCTGCCGGATTTCCCCGAGCTCAACGCCTGGGTGCTGGAAGACGGCGCCACCATGCGCTACTTTAGCGAGGTAAACCTAGCCTGCGCGGTAGACACGGAAAAGGGCTTGCTAGCGCCGGTGATCTTTGGCGCGTCAAACCTGTCCCTTTTGCAGATATCCAAAGCGCTCAAAGAACTGGCCGAGGGCTGCCGCGCGGGCACGGCCCCAACAAAAGTCCTGTCCGGCGGAAGCTTTACGGTGTCCAACCTGGGCATGTATGGTATCGAGCACTTTACGCCCATCCTCAACACGCCGCAAACCGGCATTTTGGGCGTCAACACCATCACCCAGCGGGTGCGCGGGATTGAGGGCGGGCTGCAACTCTACCCCTGCATGACCCTCTCCCTCACCTACGATCACCGCGCTGTGGATGGCGCGCCGGCGTCCCGCTTTTTGCAGGCGCTGTGTAAGAATCTTGAAGGTTTTTCTACGCAATAAACCCTGTAGGGCGCGACGCCCTCGGCGCGCCGTTGTATTGCGACAAAGCCACGTTATTCTGGGCGAATCACGGCGCGCCGAGGGCGTCGCGCCCTACGATTGATTGCGAAGGAGACCACATGCACGATTTAATCATCATCGGCGGCGGCCCGGCAGGATACCATGCCGCAGAGCTGGCCGCAAAAGAAGGCCTCAAAACCATACTGTTTGAAGAGCGGAACCTGGGCGGCGTATGCCTCAACGAGGGCTGCATCCCTTCCAAGGCGCTGCTGTACTCGGCAAAGTTATTTGATTACGCCAACGGTGGCGGCGCGCGCTACGGCATCACCTGCGAAGCGCCAAAGCTGGACTACGCCATGGCCGTACGGCGCAAGGACAAGGTAGTCAAAAAGCTGGTGATGGGCATCGAAGCCACCCTCAAGGGCGGCGGCGTTACCGTAATCAAAGCCCGGGCGGAGATTGAAGGGCGCGTGGAGGGCGGCTTTGCCGTAAATGCCGGTGGGAAGAGCTATCAAACCGCCAAGCTGCTGCTCTGCACCGGATCGGAGCCCATGCTGCCACCCATCGATGGCCTGCAAGACGCCCTGGCCTCAGGTTTTGCCATGACCAACCGGGAGATACTGGCCCTCACCGAACCACCCAAGCGGCTGGTAATCGTAGGCGGCGGCGTGATCGGCCTGGAGATGGCCTCCTTGATGACATCGGCCCTTTGCCAGGTGACCGTAATCGAAATGCTAGACAAAATCGCCGGGCCCACAGACACAGAAATCTCAACCCTGCTGCAAAAGGAATACGAAAAGCGGGGCGTACGCTTTTTATTGAACGCAAAGCTCACCGGCATAGGCCAAGATGCCGTAACCTACGAACAAGATGGCAAAGCAACAAACCTGCTCTGCGACAAGGTGCTGCTTTCCATCGGCAGGCGGGCCACAACCGCGGGGTTTGGCCTGGAGCGCATCGGGGTTGAAATCCAAAACGGCGCGGTGCCCACCGATGCCCAGCAAAAAACCAATGTGCCCGGCGTGTTTGCCGCCGGTGATATCAACGGGACGTACATGCTGGCCCACACCGCCTATCGGGAGGCCGAGGTGGCCATCAACGTGATCTGCGGCCGCAAGGACACAATGGAATACAACGCCATCCCCTCGGTGATCTACACCAACCCCGAGGTAGCGGGCGTGGGCGAAACGCTCGAGAGCGCCCGCGCCAAGGGCTTCGAAGCCCACGAAGTCAAGCTGCCCATGATGTACTCGGGCCGCTACATGGCGGAAAACGAGGGCGGAACCGGCATCTGCAAGCTGGTTTGGGCAGGCAAACGGTTGATTGGGGTCCACATGCTGGGCAACCCGGCCTCGGAGATCATCGCTACCGCCGCAGCCCTCATCTCCAGGGAAATCAGCCTGGAGCAAGCCAAAAAGATCGTGTTCCCCCACCCTTCGGTGGCGGAGATATTGCGCGAGGGCCTGTTTCATTCGTAGAACGGAATCCCTCCACCGCTGCGGCGGTCCCCCTCCCCCCTTTAACAAGGGAGGTAGGGATTACACAAGCAAACTGGCCGTTCTTACCTTACCCCCCTTGTTAAAGGAGGGAGGGCCACCACAGTGGCGGGGGGATTCCTGCAAGCGGTGGCGAATTCAAAAAGAGTTGCTGTATGAAAAGGAGTATCTGCATCATGCCAAAAAACCAATTCGTTGATCCCGCAAAAATGCGCGCCCCAGGGGAGCTCACTTTCGCCCCCATCCCCCTGAACCAATACCAAAAACCCTTCGCCGAGTCCGCCAAAGCTTTTGCCAAGGCCGATCTGCTGGGCATCTACCACGACATGCAGGTGATCCGCGAGTTTGAGTCCATGCTCTACTCGGTGCGCACCACCAAACAATACAACGGCGTGGAGTACGTGTACACCGGCCCAGCCCATCTTTGCACCGGCCAGGAGGCTTCCGCCGTAGGCATGGCCTATACCCTCACCAAAGACGATGTGATCTTTGGCTCCCATCGCAGCCACGGGGAGGTGCTGGCCAAGGGCTACGCCGCCATCAAACAATTAAACGAAAACGAGTTGGATGCCATCATGCGCTCTTTTTTGAACGGCGCAACCTTGGCCCCCATCGAAAAACAAAACAAAACCGGCAGCATAAAGGATTTGGCCATGGACTTTTTGCTCTACGGTTTTATGGCCGAGCTGTTTGGGCGGGACAACGGCTTTACCCGCGGTTTGGGCAACTCCATGCACGTGTTTTTTACGCCCTTTGGCATTTACCCCAACAATGCCATCGTGGGCGGCTCGGCGGGCATCACGGTGGGCGCGGGCCTGTATAAAAGAGTCAACGCTTTGCCCGGCCTGGTGGTGTGCAATGTGGGCGATGCTTCCCTGGGCTGCGGGCCCGTGTTAGAAGCCCTAAACTTCGCCGCCCAAGATCAGTTCACCCAGCTGTGGGATGAAGCACACCGTGGCGGCCTGCCCGTGATCTTTAACATCCTAAACAATCATTACGGCATGGGGGGCCAAACCAGCGGCGAAACCATGGCCTACGATATCCTGGCCCGTGTGGGCGCGGGGATCCATCCCAACCAATTGCACAGCGAACGCATCGACGGCTACAACCCCTTTGCCGTGATCGACGCCTTTGAGCGCAAGCGCAAGGTGATCGAAAATCGCCAGGGCCCGGTGCTGCTGGATACCGTTACCTATCGTTATGCCGGCCACTCCGCCACCGATGCTTCTTCCTACCGCACCAAAGAAGAGATCGATGCCTGGCAGGCGGCGGATTCGATTGCGGCCTTCCGTTCAGGCATGATCGAAAGCAAAAAGGCCGATGCCGCCGAATTCGATAGGATCGACGCCGCCATCCGGGATCGCATCACCAAGATCATGAAGCTGGCCATTGACGAGAGCCTCTCGCCCCGGATGGATCTGTTTCAGGAGCCCGACGCCATCCGCCGCTTTATGTTCTCTAACAAGCGGGTGGAAAAATACGACGACCGCCAGCCTGACGTACTGGCTCCCAAAGAACAAAACAGCCGCTGGATCAAGCTGCGGGACAAGATGCGTTTTGCGCTGGACGCCCAGGGCAAGCAGATTTCAAAACTCCGCCAATACAATGTGCGCGACGCACTGTTCGAAGCGATTTTTGATAAGTTTTACCAAGACCCCACCCTCATCGCCTACGGCGAGGACAACCGGGACTGGGGCGGCGCCTTTGGTGTGTACGGTGGCCTCACCGAGTCCATCCCCTATCATCGTTTCTTTAACGCGCCAATCTCCGAGGGTACCATTGTGGCCTCTGCCGTGGGGTACGCCCTGTGCGGCGGGCGTGCCATTCCGGAATTGATGTACTGCGACTTCCTGGGCCGCGCGGGCGATGAAGTGTTTAACCAGCTGGCCAAGTGGCAGGCCATGAGTGCAGGGGCTTTGCAGGTGCCGGTGGTGCTGCGGGTGTCGGTGGGCTCTAAATACGGCGCGCAGCACGCTCAAGACTGGACTTCCCTCACCACCCACATCCCTGGCCTGAAGGTGGTGTACCCGGCCACCCCCTACGACGCCAAAGGCCTGATGAATACCGCCCTGGCCGGTTCCGACCCCGTGGTGTTTTTCGAATCCCAAAAGCTGTACGATATGGGTGAGCTATTTCATCAAGCAGGTGTGCCTGAGGGGTATTACGAGATTCCCATCGGCGATCCCGACATCAAGCGGGTGGGCAACGATCTCACCATTCTTACTGTGGGCGCATCGTTATACAGCGCACTGGAGGCAGCCGATTTGCTCCAGCGGCAATATAGCCTATCCGCCGAGGTGATCGACGCGCGGAGTTTGGTGCCCTTTAATTACGAAAAAGTGATCGAGTCGGTGCAAAAAACCGGGCGCATCGTGCTGGTGTCCGACGCTTGTGAGCGGGGCGCACACGTGAATGATTTGGCCCGCAACATCACCGAATTTGCCTTTGATTCGTTGGATGCGCCGCCCGTGGTTGTGGCCGCGCCCAATGTGATCTGTCCCTGCCCGGAGTTAGAGCCTTATTACTATCCCCAAGCCGGGTGGATACTGGACGCGGTGCACGAGAAGATACTGCCCCTGCCCGGCTACACGGCCAAGATGAACTTCACCACGCTGGAAAAGATTCGGCGAGAGAAACACGGGATTTAGTGCGGAATCCCCGCCACTGCGGTGGCCCTCCCCCCTTTGGCAAGGGGGGCAAGGAATTATAGCGAAGTTTACGTTCCTAACCCCCTACCTCCCTTGTTAAAGGAAGGGGGACCGCCGCAGTGGTGGAGGGATTCCGTTCCCGGTGCATACAGTTGGGAGCGAGAAAGGGGATTTTTGTTATGAAAACCAAAGCGGTACGCCTATACGGCCAGCAAGACCTGCGCCTGGAGGCGTTTGACCTCCCCACCATCCGGCACGATGAAATCCTGGCCCGGGTTGTAACCGACAGCGTCTGCATGTCCTCTTACAAGGCGGCGATACAAGGGCCAAACCACAAGCGGGTACCAGGCAATATAGCCCAACACCCGGTGATCATTGGCCACGAGTTCTGCGGCGAACTGCTGGAGGTAGGCAAAAAATGGGCCGGTCAGTTCAAACCCGGCGACAGGTTTTCCATCCAGCCCGCCATCAACGATCCAGCCAATGTGCATGCCGCTCCGGGTTACAGCTTCCCCTATATCGGCGGCGCGGCCACCCATGTCGTTATCCCGGCTACGGTGATGGAGCACGGTTGCCTGCTGCCCTTTAGCGGCGCCGCCTTTTATCACGGCTCCTTGGCCGAACCCATGAGCTGTGTGGTGGGTGGTTTTCATGTGAATTATCACACCAAACCCGGCAGTTATGCCCACGAGATGGGCATCAAACCCGGCGGCAAAATGGCCTTGCTGGCTGGGGCCGGGCCCATGGGATTGGGCGCTATCGACTACGCGCTCCATGCCGACCGCAGACCCTCCCTGCTTGTGGTTACTGACATCGACGACGCACGGCTGGCCCGCGCGGCCTCCCTTTTTACCGTGGAGCAAGCAGCCCGCCAAGGCGTGACGTTGCACTATGTGAATACTATGGGAGTGGACGATGTGCCCGCATACCTGCGCACGTTCACCGGTGATACCGGCTACGACGACGCGTATGTCTACGCCCCCGTCGCCGCCCTGGTGGAGCAGGCCGATGCCATCCTGGGTTTTGACGGCTGCCTGAATTTTTTTGCCGGGCCCACCGATCCGGCTTTTTCGGCACGCTATAACTTCTACAATGTGCACTACATGGCCACCCATGTGGCAGGCAATAGCGGCGGCAATACCAACGATATGATCGCGTCCCTGGAGATGATGGCGGCGGGCCGCATCGATCCTTCGGTGATGGTGACCCATATCGGCGGCTTAGATGCCGTGATCGATACCACGCTGCGCCTGCCCAAGATACCCGGCGGCAAAAAGCTGATCTACAACCAGATTTCGCTGCCGCTTACGGCCATTGAGGATTTTGCCGAACTAGGCAAGGCCGATCCCATGTTTGCAGCGCTGGCCCGGCTTACTAGGGAGAACAAGGGGCTGTGGTCGCCTGCATGCGAGCGGGTGTTGTTGGAGCAGGCCAAAACAATATAACGCTGCCTGCATCGCTATCTGGAATCCCCCCGTCGCTGCGGCGGCCCTCCTCCCTTTGGCAAGGGGGGTAGGGAAAAACGACAAGTTAATAGAGCATCCCCTAACCTCCCTTGTTAAAGCTTGAGTTACCCCAAAACTAAAGCGATGGTTGTTTGAAAAGCGTTATGCCACAAGGGAAAGAAGACAAAAGGAGGTTGAAAAAGCAAAGAAAAAATATCGCACATTC
>WQXF01000134.1 GCA_009784985.1 Clostridia bacterium
CGTACATTACGGGGGATGATGCTGGTGAACACCTTGCCCTTAAAGTGCTGCTTTACCTCATCCACCACCTGGAGCCCCAGGTTGGTGCGGGCGTCCAGCATGGTGAGCACCACGCCCTCGATCTCCAACGACGGGTTGAGCCGCTGCTTCACCAGTTGGATGGTATTCATCAGCGCGGTGACGCCCTCCAGGGCGTAATACTCGCATTGGATGGGCACCAACACGCTGTCCGCCGCCACCATGGCGTTGAGGGTGAGCAACCCCAGGGAGGGAGGGCAGTCGATAAACAGATAGTCGTACTTGTCGCGCAGGGTGGCTAGGGATTGCTTGAGTTTGTGCTCACGGCGCTCCAGATCCACCAGCTCCAGCTCGGCCCCGGCCAGGCGGATATCCGCAGGCATTAGCGACAGCCCCTTGACCTGGGTGCGCAGCAGCGCTTTTTCGGCATCCCGCCCGCTGATGATCACCTCGTAAACCGTGATGGCGTTCCGGCCTACCTCCAGGCCAAGGCCGCTGGTGGCGTTGCCTTGGGGATCCACATCCACCACCAGCACGCGCTTGCCCTCGGCGGCAACGCAGGCGCTTAGGTTTACGGTGGTGGTTGTTTTGCCCACCCCGCCCTTTTGGTTTGTGACGGCAATGATTTTGCCCATATACTTTATTCATTCCTTTCAGGGTTAACGGAATCCCTCCACCGCTGCGGCGGGGGGATTCCGTTCCCCATGCTTTCCGCAATACACAATAGAGTGGGCAAATAATTGCCCCTCTCCATTATACGGTATACGGCAGCTATTTCGCAAGCCAATCCTGGTATGCCTCGGCAGGGAAGTTTTCGGTAATTACCCGGGCAAACAGCCCTCGGTTCATGGGCTCCAACATATCCGGAAAGCCGGTGTATAGCCGCCGCAGGGCGGGCAACGATAACCGCCGCAACGCGTAGTCGTTTAGAATCGCATAACTTTCGGGGCACACCGGAAAACGATCAAACACCGGCCCCATCAGGGTTTCGGCCATTTGCGCCAGGGCGTCGGTGTACACCTTTTTTTCCTGGCCGTGGGCATCGGTCACCGTCATGTTGCCGTTGGTATACCCGTAGATGCTGTTAAACAACTTGCCCTCGATTTGTGCGCAGAGGGACTCGGGCGGCTCCTCACCGCGCCAATCGTATACCGTGAGCATGGCGGCAATGTCGGAAGAAAGCTCGGAGTGGGCCAGCAGCAGCGGCAGCCCTACCAGCGGCTCCAGCAAAAAGAACACATCGTCTTGGGTGATGGGGGGAAAATGTTGCGGCATAAGGCTTCCTCCGTTCTCTTTGGTGATAACAAAATACTTCTACGCGCAGATGCCTGTTTCCTAGCAAAATCGTGGGATTCCGCAAATTCTGCAGGGGTTTCATGAGTTTACAAAAAAGAGTCTATGATAGAATCACAGACAAGTGCAAGCATGGTATATTCTGAAAACACTGGTAGTCAATCTAAATAGGAACTATCTCTTATACACATTCCCTCAGTTTCCGACAGCTAAAATTTCCACGGTTAAGATGTCGTTGTAGGTAGAGTAAATTACCCTGAAATCCCCCACGCGAAGTCTGTATGCATTTTTCTGCCCTGTTAGCGGCTTTCTGTCTCCCTCGTGGGGAAGTCGGTATATTGCCCTTAAGAGCCGCTCTTGGTTGTGCCGCGCTTGCCCCTCAATGAATTTGCGGGCGGGCTTCATGATCACAATACGATATGGCGTCATAGTAAAATCCCTAAACCTTGGGCGAAGCTCTCGATACTCACGGACTCACCCTTGTCCGCATCAGCTTGATAATCGGCATGGAGTTGCAGGCAATAAGCGTCGTCGGCGGATTCGTCGGCCAACGTCTTAGCGGAGATCAACAGCGCCGCAATATTAGAAAGCTGTTCCTCTGTAAAACTGTCGATAATAGCGTAGCATTTTTCTCGGTTGCTCATTTTGCACCCCCTAACGGTTTCTCTGTTCTACAGTTTACCACGATGGCTATGCGTGAGCAAGAAAAAATCCAGAATCCGGCAAATTAATCCCGTTCGCCTGTGCGCGCGCGGGTTTTTCTCTTTCGGCTGTCTTTTGTGCCGTAGTACGCCTCTATTTGATCCATCAAAGAGCGGACTGAATCGACACATTCCAATACTGCGGGAGGCATGGACGCACTATATGCAACGTCCGTTTCAAGAAGCGCATCGGGCGTTGTTCCCAGTGTGCACGAGATGGACAGTAGGGTTGCGATGCTGGCCACCCTTGTGCCCCGTTCGATGTGCCCATAGAATGAGGTTGACAGCTCCGCCGCAGAAGCCACTTGCTCTTGGGTGAGCATAAGCCATTTTCTATGTTGTTTTATCCGCTGTCCCAAGGCTTGATAATCCATTGTTTCACCTTTTTATGTTCTTTTTTTGCTAAGTGTAATACTGATTCTGCGCCATGTCAACCCAAAAGAGGTAATCTTTCTGTCGGGAACCCGCCATACTTAAATCAACTCATTTCGGTTAGGTGGGTTGATCATGACGATAGGTAATGCAGTGAAAGAGCGAATTATCGAGCTATGTAAAGAAAGAAATATTACGATTAATAAACTAGGTACCATAAGCGGGGTTACGCAATCAACGATCAGTAATATTGTGAGCGGAAGAAATAACAGTACGACGATATCAACCATTAAGAAACTGTGCGACGGCTTGAATATATCCGTTGTTATGTTTTTTGATTGCGCCCTTTTCAGGTGCTTGGAGCAGGAAATCAAGTAGATTTTTCTGGCAACCAAACCTCATTCAGGGTATAATACCCAATAGCGGCCAAGCTTTTCCCACACCGGCCGCAGAAAGCGGGGATACGCATGATATCGCAAACCTTGGCCCAGGAGGTGCTGGCCGCCGCCATGGCCCGCGGAGGGCACTTCGCCGATCTGTTCCTGGAAGATACCACCCACCATGGCATGATGCTGCGGGGCGGCAAGGTGGAAACCGCCAACACCTCCCGGCTGCATGGAGCGGGCGTGCGGGTGTTTGCCGGGGATCAGTTTTACTACGTATATACCAACGATACCGGGCGGGAGGGCCTGCTGCGTTGTGCCCGGCGAGCCGCTGACGCAGTGTCTTCGTCGGATCGTGGAGTGGTTACGCCGATGCGCAAGCTGGCCCTTCAGGATACCCACCTCATCAAGGTCTGGCCCGGCGATGTGGAGGGGGCAAAAGTAGCGGCCAAACTCCGCGAGGCTTCGTTGGCCGCCCGGGCACACTCCACGGATATCTCGCAGGTAACGGTGAACTACATAGCCTGGGATCAAAACGTGGCCATATTCAACAGCGAGGGCGTTGCCGCCGAAGACCGGCGCGTGTATACCCGCCTGGCTTGTGTGGCGGTGGCCTCCAACGGCGCCGAGAACCAAACCGGCTACGACGCGCCGGGCGCACGTTTGGGTTTTGAGTTGTTTGATCAGCGGGTGGATCCCAAGGTGATCGGCGAGCGGGCGGCCCGGCAAGCCGTTACGATGCTCCACGCGCCCGAGTGCCCGGCAGGGGTGATGCCGGTGGTGATCGAAAACGGGTTTGGTGGTGTGATCTTTCACGAGGCCTGTGGCCACTCCTTGGAGGCAACTTCGGTTTCAAAGGGGATGTCGGAATTCAGCGGCAAGCTGGGCGCCCAAGTTGCGGCCCCATGCGTTACCGCCATGGACGACGGCCTTTTGCCCAATGAATGGGGCTCCATCGTAATCGACGATGAGGGCACGCCCGCCAACAATCTGGTGCTCATCGAAAACGGCATACTCAAAAACTTTTTGACCGACCGCTACTATGGCGGGCGTATGAACACGCCCTCTTCCGGCAGCGGCCGCCGCCAGTCCTACGCCTTTGCGCCTTGCGCCCGCATGCGCAATACCTATATCGCCGCCGGTAAGGACTGTGACGAAGAGATGATCGCCACCATGGGCAACGGGCTGTATGCCGCGGCCATGGGCGGCGGATCGGTAAACCCCACCACAGGCGAGTTCAACTTTGCCGTGGACGAGGGCTACTTAGTGAAAGACGGAAAAATCGCCCATCCAGTGCGGGGCGCGTCCCTGATCGGGCGCGGCGGCGAGGTGCTCAAGCGCATCGACCGGGTGGGGAAACATATGCGCATGGCCCAGGGCATGTGCGGCTCCCTGAGCGGCGGCGTGCCTACCAATGTGGGGCAGCCGCGCATACGGGTGAGCAGTATGACCGTGGGTGGAAAGTGAGGAATGAATACCATGACATATGAACAGTTTACCGAGCGCTTGTTCGTCGAAGCCGGAAAGGCCGGCATCGCCCCCGCCGAGGTGTACTATGCCGAGCGGGACAGCATAAAGGTCTCTACCCACAAGCAGGCGCTGGAGACATTTGCCGTGGCCAGTACCGCCGGGTTGTCCTTCCGGGGTATGGTAAACGGGCGCATGGGTTATGCCTCCACCGAGGCCCTGGACGAAGGCGCCATCGCCATGCTGGTGCGGGGCGTAAGCGAGTCGGCCTCCCTGGTGGAAGATGAGGATGTGCAGGAGATTTTTTCCGGAAGCCCGGCGTACGCATCCGTGGAAACTTACGCCCCGGGGCTGGATGCCCTGCCTGCCGCCGCCCACATCGATGCCGCCGTGGCCCTGGAGCGGGACGCCCTGTCCCGGGATCCGCTGGTGACCGAAAGCGATTACAACCAAACCGCCTATCTGAAGAGCCGTGTATCGATACGCAACTCTTTTGGCCTGTCCCTTTCTCATCAGGACAACCTGCGTTATCAATTTTTGAGCGTGGTAGCGCGCCGGGGCGACCGCACTTGCGACGGCGCAGCCCTTGGTATCGGCCGGGGAACCACCCTGGATATGGACAAGGAGCTGGCCGAGGCCGTGGATCATGCGGTGCGTATGCTGGATGCCACCCCCATCCCCAGCGGCAAAATAGCCGCGGTGTTCCGCAAGGACGCGATGACCGACCTGCTGGACTGCTTCAGCGGCGCGTTTTCTGCCGAGGCGGCGCAAAAGGGCCTGTCGCTGCTTAAGGGCCGGGAGGGTGAGGCCATCGCCGCGGACTGCGTTACCCTGATCGACGATCCCCTGATGCCCGGCGGCTTTGTGAGCAGCCCCTTCGACGCCGAGGGTGTTGCCACCTACACAAAAGAGGTGATCGGCGGGGGCAAACTCCACACCCTGCTCCACAACCTAAAGACCGCGCGGGTAGACGGTGTGCAGTCCACCGGCAACGCGGCCAAGCTTTCGTACAGCGCCCCGGTGCGGGTGGCGCCCGCCAACTTTTACTTTGCGCCCGGAGAAGATTCGCTGGAAGCCCTGCTGGCCTCCATGGGCGACGGCCTGCTGATCACCCAGTTGGAGGGCCTGCACTCGGGCGCAAACGGCGTGTCCGGCGACTTTTCGCTCCCCGCCAAAGGTTTTGTGGTAAGCGGCGGCAAGATTGGCCGCGCCGTGGAGCAAGTCACCGTGGCGGGCAATTTCTTTACGCTGCTCAAAGATATTGTGGCGATAGGCAACGATCTGTTCTTTGGCCCTGGTGGCGGCGCGGGCAGTCCATCGGTGTGGGTGAAAGAAGTTTCGGTGGCGGGGGAATAGCGCAAATTACAGTGTACATTATACAAATGGGCCACGGCAGGGCTGTAAACTCCGCCGTGGCTTATTTGTATAATTTACACTGTAATTTGGCTAAATTTCCTGCCCTGTGCGCAGTATCTCATTGACGAAGGGGTTTTTTCGCTCGATTTCCGCGGTTTCGAATACGAGCGGCTCAAAATACGCTTTGTATCCGCGGCAAAGCTTCAAAAGCAACAAGCCAAGATCAAACCGTGTTTTGCCGCCGTATTCGCGCAAAAAGAACGCAATATCCACATCGCTCAATTCCGACGCTGTTCCCTTGGCATAGGACCCGAACAAAATCGCTTTATCCACCGGCAACACGCGCCTGACTTCATCCGCATATTCTTTTGCGGTTTCTTTTATGGCGTCAAAGTCAGCAGCCACGTGAATACCTCCTTTGTTTTTCCATATATCTCTCTTGCGTTGTTTTCTTGCGTCCAGTCGTTTAGCTCGCTTACGTAATCTGGGTAACGGTTATTGAGATAGTATCGTGTCAGTAAATCAAAAAAGTCAAGCACTTCGTGGCTGATTGGGCACGGCAATTCATTTAAAAAATCGTTGATGAGCCGCGTGATATTATGGGTGTGGGGGACATGGTCAAAACCAAGATACAAACCATACAAGCCTTTGACAAGCTTCTCAATCGCCTGTTGGCACATGAATACCACATACAACCATCGCCCGCCGGATACCATTGCATTTGCGGTTTCAAGATCATATTGTGCTAGGTCGAGCCAGTGCTTGTATTTATCTTGCGCGTTCATTGGTTCTATCAATCCTCCAAATGGCTTTTTCTTCTCATCGAAATTAGTATACCACAACGCTGCAGCGAGAACAACGAACGTAAAAGAACACAAAAAATAGAAGCGTGAAACGTTGAGCTTCGGTCAGCCGCCGTTTCTCTCCGTTTTTCACGCTTCATGTCTTCGTTGTTTTTACCTGCTGTTCACATTGGCCCAGATGTCGTGCACAAAACTTGCGCCCCGGCTAATCAGTAAACCGGTGAGTATCATGCCGATCGGCGGCGATTTTAGGTCCACGCCAGCCAGGTGCAACAGATCCACATCGGCCAGCAAACAGAGCGCCACGCCGATGATCGCGCCCACCACCGGCCAAAGCCATCCCACCACCGAGGCGCCCGTCGGCAGCCAGCCTTTGATCACCTGAATCAACGCCTCTACCACCACCGCTAAAAGCAATACCGCGCCAATAGCTTCCATGCGTTTCCTCACCCCCCTTCATTCTATCGTGAGAGGGGGTGAAAATATGCAAAAGGCTTAATCCTTCTCTGCCGCCATATCGCCGCTTTCCCGGTCTTCCAGTATGCC
>WQXF01000135.1 GCA_009784985.1 Clostridia bacterium
CAGGAAGGTGAAAATGAGCCTATCGGATTGATTTTATGCACCAAAGCAAGCAGAGGGCAGATTGAATTATTGGAACTGGACAAGTCCGGTATTGCTGTCTCGGAATACTGGACAAACCTGCCGCCCAAAGCCATTTTGGAAGAAAAAATACAAGCCCTCCTTAGCGAGGCGCAAGAGCGATTGAATAGGCGTAGATCACTCCCGCAAAGCAGCAATAAGAAAGCGACTGATTACTTCTACGAAACGAAAGACGAGGATGAGGATTAGCAGAGCGTTCTCACCGTCGCCGCCAGAGATAAAGAATCCTTCCCGTGCTAAGGGCAAAAACAAGGGTAATTGCCCGAAAAGCGCATCAAAAAAACCCGGAATCCCTTGAGATTCCAGGCTTTTTGATGAACAGGGGCAGAAGGACTCGAACCCTCAAGAACGGTTTTGGAGACCGCTATGTTACCATTACATCATGCCCCTAGAAATACCCTACCGAGCGCAAGCGCCCGCACGCCAGATTTTATCGTAAGCCGGATACTTTGTCAAGCCTTTTCAAATGGCTCATATGATGATATGATGTTACTCAATTCATTGTAGGCGCACAGGAGGAACTCATTTTGATCAAAGATCGCTCCTTTTACCGCGCGTTGCTGGCGCTGGCGCTTCCGGTGGCGCTCAAGGCCATGGTCTCCCGCGGCGTATTTTTTCTGGACAACTTGATGGTAGGTTCCCTGGGCGACACCACCCTTTCCGCCGTGGCGCTGGCAAACCAAACCACCAGCCTATTTTCCTTTGTGGTGATGGGCATCGGCGGCGGGGCTTCAGTATTGGTATCCCAATACTGGGGCAAGCGGGACATCGCCCGCATCAAGTCGGTTTTTTCCATCGTATTTTTGCTCACCACCACGCTGGCTGTGGCGGTCACCCTGTTTGTGGCCCTCTTCCCCGGTAGGGCTATGGGCATCTTTAGCGATCAAGCCGACATCATCGCGGCGGGCATCCCCTACATATCGGTGGTGTGTTACTCGTACCTGCTGTTTGCACTGTCCGAAACCTTTACCACCATGCTGCGCTGCGTGGAGTTGGTGCAGGTTACGCTGTGGTCTTCGCTGGTGGCCCTGGGGATCAGCTTGTCGCTTAACTATGTGTTGATACTCGGCAACTTTGGTTTTCCGGCCTTGGGGGCCTATGGCGCGGCGATTTCCACGGTGATCGCCCGCACGGTGGAGTTGGGCATTGTGGCGGTGTACTTTTTTGGATTCCAGTCCCGCATCCGCATGCGGGCGCGGGATTTTATGCGCACCACCAAGCAAATGCTGCTCAACTACGCGCGCCACGGCCTGCCCATCGTGGCCGGAGATTTGCAGTGGGGCCTGGTGCTTTCGGTGAAGGCGGCGATTATCGGGCGCATCGGCGCCCAGATGGTGGCAGCCTACAACATTACGGATGCAATTATCGGCATGGGCGGCGTGTTTGCCGCAGGCCTGGGCAGCGCCGCCTGCGTGCTGGTGGGCAAAGCGGTAGGCCAGGGCAATCACAAAAAAGCGCGCCAAATCAGCAACACATTGCAGATACTGTTTGCGTGCAGCGGCGCGCTGATGTGCGCGGTGCTTTTTACCCTGCGTGTCCCCCTGGTATCCCTCTACAGCGAAATCTCCCCGGAAACCGCGGCCCTGGCCGTGCAGTTTTTGGGGATCGCTTCTATTACCTACATGGGTACCTTTTATCACGCCACCTGCTTTACCGGCATCAACCGGGGCGCGGGCGACGGCCGGTTTGTATTTAAGGTAGATATGGTTTGCGGATGGCTGATCGTGATCCCCAGCAGCCTGCTGGCGGCCCATGTATTCCGGTGGCCCCTATGGGCGGTATTCCTTTGCCTGTACATCGATCAGTGCTTTAAGTGGGTCATCGCCTTCCTGCGCCTGCGGAGCAACCGGTGGATCCGGGACGTGACGGTGCGGGACGCGGGCATAAGCGCTTAGTTTTGCTCACTATAAAAGCGCTCGGCGCTGAGCTGGATCAATCGCTGTACGTTTAAGAAGATGCGCTCCGGCCCCCATGTTGCGATCTCCTGCGGCTCAAACCAGGCCAGATCGTGGGATTCCTCGGTGTTCAGGCACAGCGCATCTTCCTCAAGGGCGATACAACGATACACAAAATCCACGTGGGTATGTTTGGGCGCTACTTGGTACTGCACCACACAAAAAGGGGTAGGCAGTACTGCCAGCCTGGGTTCTTGCATCTCGTAGCGCTCCCCATTGGACAAAAAGCGTACGCGCAGGCCGGTCTCTTCCAGCACCTCGCGCAGCACGGCTTCATTGGGTGGCTCGTTGGGTTCCATATGCCCGCCTGGGCACATCCAGCGCCCAAACGCCTTGTGGAGCAGCAGCAATACCCGCCCATGGGGGTCGTGCACCACGGCGGTGGCGGTAAAATGCTTGATCATCAGCGGCGTGTCTCCAACTCCTTGCGGCAAACCGCCAAAAAGCGCTTGATCTCCTCGGCCTGGGTATCCCACGAAGTCACAAAGCGGGCGATGTTGTTTGCCTCGTCCCACACGTAAAAGAAACAGCTTTTGCGCAGCGGCTCGATGGCCGCCCTGGGCAGCTCCACAAACACTTCGTTGGCCTCCACCTTTTCCACCAAACGCACCCCCGGCATGGCGGATAGCCCCTCGGCCAGCAACGCCGCCATGGCGTTGGCGTGGGTGGCGTTGCGCAGCCACAGCCCGCCGGACAACAGGGCGATGTATTGGGCGGCAATGTAGCGCATTTTCGAAGCCAACTGCCCGTTGTTTTTGCGGATGTACACAAAGTCTTTGGCCAGGGCCTCATCAAAAAACACCACGGCCTCGCCAAACATCAGGCCGTTTTTTGTGCCGCCGAAGCTCAGCGCGTCGATACCGGCCTTCCAGGTGAGGTCGGCCATGGTGCAACCCAAGGAGACCGCCGCATTGGCCACCCGTGCGCCATCCATGTGGGTAAACAAACCATGGGCATGGGCAAGGCCGGTCAACGCCCGCAGCTCGTCCAACGTATACACGGTGCCAAACTCGGTGGCCTGGGAGACAGCCAGCACCTTGGGCTGGGCGTGGTGCATGTTGCCCAAGTAGCCCAGCAGCGGCTCCAACTGCTCCGGGCGAAGCTTGCCCCCGGCGGCGGGCAAGGGCTGCAGCTTGGCCCCTGTCAGATGCTCCGGCGCGCCGCACTCATCGTAAAAGATGTGGGAGCCATCGGCACAGATGATCGATTGATGAGGCCTCACCATGGCCGCCAGGGAGCTTCCGTTGGCGCCGGTGCCATTGTACACAAAAAAGGTGTAGACGGGCCGTTCAAACAGCTCGTCAAACACCTTTAGGGCGGCTTTGGTATAGGGATCGTCTCCATACCCAACCTGATGGCCCCGGTTGGCCGCCAGCAGCGCTTCGATGATGGCCGGGTGGACGCCGGAAGCGTTGTCGCTGGCAAAAAAACGGGTGGATTCCGTATCAAATACTGGATGCATGGCGCGCTCGCTTTCTCTGCTCGTGTAGGGCAGGGGAATTTCTTTTGCTACTATAACATGGTTTCTTTGCGGACGCAATGCGGGACGCATCAAACCTTAACGATCCCCTTAAAATGATTAAACTGCATCAATGCATAATCGTCGGTCATTGCGGAAATGTGATCGACAATCATGTGGGCACGCAAAAACCATTCTTCAAGGGGATTTATCTCAGAAAGGCAACTCTTGAGGATTGCACTTGTAACACGGCCCTTTTTATCCACTTTCTCCAAAAGCTTGAGCTTACCATCCCGGTCCACTGCTTCCACAACTTCTCTTTTATACCCTTCCCTAAAACGCCCTAGAACTTTCGAGTAAATTCTACGCTGAACGTCCGTCTTGTCGGTACCCAGCACGATTTGCTCGAACTTATCCTTCTTCATTTTTAGCAGCTTGCCATAATGATAGAGCAATCCTGTGATGATTTCCAGGCCCGACAACTCCAGATTCACTACTTCGCTTGCCAGATACAATTTCTTTCTTGCGATCCTTTTGAGTGCTGCCAGCACCTGCCCCTCTACTGACTCATCTGCAATCAGCTGCCTAAGTGTTCCTTTCTCTATTTCCTCATGTACTTCCCAGTATTTCCGCGCCACTTTATCAATTAAAATCTTGCTCCATCTTGCAGCTATTTCTCTTGAAAAGTCATAGCGATTCTTTCCTTCATCTTCATACTCATAATCAATCTTAGGAAGAGGGAGAAAATCCCGAAAGATGTGTTCCTTTGCTGGTGTAAGCCCACTTTTTTCCTCCTTCTTTTTCATTTCTTCGTCCATTCTATCCAGTTCTTTTCCCATCTCGTTCACAAATTCCTTATGGGAAATGATGTTTTTTTTGAGTCCATCATCAATATCGCTCATGCAATACGATATATCGTCTGCCGCCTCCATAATGTAGGATAGACAAAATCGCTTATCCGGATCAAGGCCAAAATAACCCAGCGCTTTATGTATGTTAGCCTCTTCCGTGCAAAAATAGCCAGCCTTTTCTTTCTTTCGGTCACCCTTATTCTTTACCGCCCTACACGATCTTGGATATTTGATTGCGCTTAGAATTGTTTGGTAGGTCAAGTTCATAGGGACGCCATTTGTGGCCGACTTTGTCCTCATTACAAGCCGTATGCCTTGTTGATTGCCGTTAAATTCAGTAAAATCCTTTTTCCTAGATTCGTAGTCCTTTTTTCGCTCATCATCTGATAATGAACTACACAATCCTGCGTCGCTTGCATACGTATCGCAGTTCTCCTTAAACCATCCTTTAATTGCAGCCTCACCAAAATGTCCAAATGGCGGATTGCCTATGTCGTGTATCAAACATGCATTTTTTACCACGCAAATAAATGAATCACGATGTTCTTTTTCCAGGAGCTGATCATTCTTTGCGATCTGCCTCGCCAATCGGCCACCAACAATAGATACCTCCAACGAGTGCATGAGCCTTGTCCTTACCGTCCGATCCATTTCTAGAGGAAAGACTTGCGTTTTTTGCTGCATTGTTCGGAAGTAACGAGAAAAAATGATGCGCGTTCGATCTGAATCAAAATGATCGTAGTTTTCGTAACCCGCATCTTCGTCTTTCTCTAAAAGTCGCTTAGCTTTTAGTAATTGCCCATAAGGCATGAGTTCCGCCACGATATCTCCTCCAGTCTTGCATGCTCTAGGAAAAAAATGAAAAACGCTGCTATTGTTGTATTATACTTGTAGTGCAGAAATTGTCAAGATGTGACAGAATATATTTTGCAACCTTGACATAATATATACTCCAGTCTATACTTTGCAGGGAGGTGATCGAAATGGAAATCGCAAAATTGTTTGCAAACGGCAACAGCCAGGCAGTACGCTTGCCCAAGGAATGCCGCTTTACCGGCAATGAGGTGTATGTGCAAAAGGTAGGTCACGCCGTCTTACTCGTTCCGAAAGACAAAGTGTGGGAAACATTTCTGGAGGGAGTAAACGGCTTTTCTAGTGATTTCTTTGTCGAAGGCCGCGATCAAGGAATCGACGTGCCGAGGGAACCTTTATGAGGTACATACTCGACACGAATATCTGCATTTTCATCATCAACAAAAAGCACGCGCGGGTTATGGAGCACCTCGAAACTAAGCGTGGCAGCTTAGCCATATCGGCAATCACGCTTGCTGAGCTTGAACATGGTGTGGCGGCAAGCGCCTTTATCGATCAAAACGCTCTCGCTTTGATGCATTTCATGGCTATTGCGCGATGTCTGCCATATTCGCACCATGCTGCAAGAGAATATGGAACAATACGCGCAGATTTACAGCGGCGCGGCAAACTGATCGGCCCACTGGATATGCTGATTGCTGCCCACGCAAAATCCGAAGGCTTAACGCTCGTGACCAACAACACCCGTGAGTTTGCCCGTGTCGAAGGTTTGATGATAGAAGATTGGGTAAACTAAACTGGCTTTCTCCCCGCCCTCAACGCGTTCAACACCGCCAGTACACTCACCCCCACGTCGGCAAACACCGCCATCCACATGCTGGCGATGCCCAGCGCGGAAAGCAGCAGCGCCAACCCCTTCACCGCCAGCGCAAAGGCGATATTTTGTGTTACCACCCGGCGGGTTTTGCGGGCTATAGCCAAGGTATCGGCCAGCTTGCCGGGCTGATCGGTCATCAGCACCACATCGGCGGCCTCTATGGCAGCGTCGCTGCCCAACCCGCCCATGGCGATGCCTATGTCCGCACGGGCCAGCACCGGCACGTCGTTGATACCGTCGCCCACAAAACCCACCTTGCCAAGGGTTTGCCCTCTTGCCACAGCTTCAAAGGCCTCTAATTTTTGCGCAGGCAGCAGTTCGGCGTGCACTTCGCCGATGCCCACTTGAGCAGCTACCTCCTCGGCCACCTCCCGGCGGTCGCCGGTGAGCATCACCAGCCTGTTAACCCCCATTCCCCGGAGCATGGCCATGGCAATGGCGGCGTCGGGCTTTAATTCGTCGGCCACCACCAGGGCTCCTAAGTAGCGATTGTTTTCTGCCACGTGCACTATGCTGCCCGTGGTTTTTGCTGTCGGGATATCCAATACACCAAACCGCTCCAAAAGCCACTCGTTGCCGGCCAAGTACGTGCACCCCTCGGCCACCACCCGCACGCCAAGGCCCGCGATCTCCTGGGCTTCCGTAGGTTTGGGAAGATCCAAACCCTCGGCGGCACGTAAGATCGAAGTTGCGATGGGATGGCCGCTGATCTGCTCGGCGGTAGCAGCAGCGCGCAGCAGCTCCTCGGGCGATATGCCGGGGGCGGGCAACGATTGGCTCAGGGCAAATTTGCCCTTGGTGAGGGTACCGGTTTTATCCAGGGCCAGGGCACGGAGCTCACTGAGCGCATCCATGGCGTCGCCGCCCTTGCATAGCACCCCCGCCCGGGATGCCGCGCC
>WQXF01000136.1 GCA_009784985.1 Clostridia bacterium
CGCAGCCAGGTGCTTGTACGCCTCGTGGGGCGATTGGCGGCGGATGTACAGCGCGGCCAGCTCCCGGTGGAGTTCGCAGGCGCGATCAGCCTGATCCTCCTCCAGCACATCCACGGCAGCTTGCAGTGCCCGGGCAGCTTCTTCCGGGCGGCGGTTGGCCTCAAACTCCTCGGCCAGCTCCTGCCAGGCGCGGGAGTCGCGCTCCGCGTCCCAGTCGGTAGCGTCCAGGGGATCTTCGGGCGTTTCCGGCTCCTCCGGCTCCGCTTCGCTCTGGGCAAAGTCCGGCTCCTCTGGCCGGGCAGTTGGGCCGCGGCGTTTAAGAATCACCCGCACGGCAAGCGCACCGGCGAGCAACAGGAGCAACCAGAAGAACAAAGGCGACATCGCCATCATCCTTTCAAAAGGCGTTAAAGGTAGAATAACACAAAAAACGTTTGCGGACAAGGCGGCAGACACAGAAAACGGCCCCCCCTTATAGCAGAGGGGCCGCAAAGTTGATTGGGATCAGTAGTTGGTGCCGTAGAGTGCGTTTTGTGTTCTCCTACCGGCGATGCCATCCACCACCAAGCCTCTGGCACGCTGGAAGGATTTTACGGCGTTTACGGTTTGGCTACCATAGATGCCATCAATGGGGCCGGGGTTAAATCCAGCGTCCCTTAGGGCGGTTTGCAGGCGTACCACCGCCGGGCCCCTGCTGCCAGATTGCAGGTACACATAGCCGGTGCTGGCGTTGCCGTTGGGCAGCGCCGAGGTGCTGAAGATGGCGGTTTGGGTCGCGGCATTGGCGATGCCGGTTACGGCTAGGTTGTTGCGGGTTTGGAATTGGCGCACAGCCGCCTGGGTTTGGCTGCCGAATATGCCGTCGATGGCGCCAAAGTAGTACCCCAGGTTGGCGAGCCGCACCTGCATATTGCGCACAGCGGTGCCGCGGCTGCCAAACTGCAGGGTGGAAAAGCCCGGAGGCGGCGCCGGTCCGATGCCGATGGCATTGCCGCTGTACAGCAGCTTTTGGGTGGCGTCATCGGCGATGCCGGTAGCGGGCAGGTTGTTCATGATTTGGAAGTTGCGCACCCCGGTTTCGGTGCCAATGCCAAATATGCCGTCGATCCTTATGGTGTAGTAGCCCAAGTCCCTTAGATAGAGCTGCAGGGTGGTAACGTAGGCGTTCACCATGCCCCGGGACAAGGTGGGATAGGTACCCGTGGGGATAGGTGTGGGCAGGGGGGTGGGGCCAGGAGTGGCAGTGGCTGCCGTGTCGGTAACGGTGTACGTTTCAGAAGTAGACGCGCCGTTGCCGATACCGGCGGTGGTGTACACCACCGAAGCGCCAACATAATCGCCGGGGGCCAGGGTGATGCTGATCTTAAATTTGCCATCCGCACCCACAGGGCCGGTTCCGCTGGCGCCGCTGGTACCACCTACAGTGGCCCGCACGGTGGTGCCGGGCTTACCCGTTCCTTCTACCACTACAGACCTTACACCGGGTAGTACGTCGGTAATCGTAATATCATCAGCGGTAGCAGCGGCGACCACCCAAGACCCGGTTTGCTTAGCGGGACCGCCTGTCTGCCCCAAACTGGTTCCGAAGTAGGTAGCAATTACCTCAGTATAAGTGTTTACCGGCATGTTGGTAATCAGCACATTATATTTGCCATCGGAACCAACGGTAAAACTACGTGGTGCGCTTGCTGGATCCGTTGTCAGCGTTGCGCTGTCTCCCGGATAGCCTTCGCCTATGACGCGCAGGCTGTTGCGGCCTTCCAGCGTCACCGAAGTTATCGTTAAGGCTTTTGGGTTTAACACAGTGACCTTAGAACCGGCATATTGTACGCTGGGCGTATCATAAGCGGGATCGGCCGCTGGATGAACCGCGATATTGTTTGTATAGTCACTAGCCGGAGCATAGATGTACTCCAGGGTATAATTGCCGCTGGCATTCGCCAACGCGTTAGGCCCATCAATATATTCTCCGCCAAGAAACAGCACCACCCGCTTGCCGGGTTCGGCTGTGCCGGTTATCCGAAGGGTGTTTGCGGCGGGGGATGTGACATTGGCAATGGTGATGGGTTTGGGGGCTGGCACGGTAACGGTTTGCGTAATAGTCTGAGAGGGTGTTCCATGTTCTGTAATTGAAAAAGTATATGTGCCTGGTGAAAGTGTAACTGTTTCATTATAGTCATAGTCAGTCGCAATCACCCACCCGATAGCGTGAAAACCCATTGATGGAGCACTGTCACAATCAATCGTCGTACCAGCTTTAACACTGAATTTGACTGTAACTTTTTCGGTACTTGATGAATAGGTTGCACTGAAATCATACACATTCCCTGTCGTCGTCTGCGATGCCACCGCCCCCGGCACAGCCACCGCCGTAACCAGCAGACAAGCAAGTACAAGTAGTGCTAAGAATCTCCGTTTGAGCATGTAAGGTACCTCCTCGTAATCATTCTCACAAACGGTCGGCGTCTTCCTTCGCGTTTCTACCGCTCACCTTATCCACCGATCCATCGCGTTGTGTCGCGCACGAGACGCGGCCTGCGCCTCGCGTTTTTTGCGCATTCTACCCTATCAAACGAACAAACACGGCGTTTCATTCCCCAATTGCAATTTTTATGCTAATATGTCAGCGAGCCCCCTTCAAAAACAGTTGACTTGCTCCTGTTTGCCGGAGTATAATGAGATCGGTGAATGGGCTTTCGTAAGCTAAAGCCCTGGGTTATGTGCGGTTACGGAATGAGAGCGCCGTAGCCGCTTTCCTAATTTCCCCGATCAAACGCGCAACCGCATTCACCAAATCAATTAGGTTCCTCATTGGGCTTCACCTCCTTTCATCCCTGTTAGGAATAGAAGCAGGTTCCAGCCCATCCACCGGCAGTCTCGCGATTGACTGCATGCACTAGGATAAACTATCGTTTGATCACTGTAAATCCTTTTTTGTAGCATTTTGTGAAAAATTTCGCTAAAAAGCTATTTTTTTGCTGGAAATCCACGAAACTCCGTGTTATACTTGTTGTGTACCAATGATTTGGGATACAAATGACGATAGAGGCTGTTTCGCTTTGGCGGAAGGGCCTCTTCTTTATTGTGGCTGGCTATCGGGGAATCGTTTCCGTAGTGAGCTGAAAGCCGTCGCTTACCACCTTTACCTCCCCGTAGCCGGTAATATATACCTGCGCGCCCAAACGCTCCAGGGCGGCTGTTACGGCGGGATCGGGCAGGCCGTCTTCGCCCCCCGGCCCGGCGGTGATCACGGCAATCTGCGGGTCCACCGCCGCAAAAAAGCTGGCAGAAAGAGCGTGGGCTTGGCCGTGATGGGGCACTTTGAGCACCTGGGCCCGCAAGTGCTCACGGGAGCCGGGGGCGCTCAGCATCTCGCTGAGGGACAGATCTTCGGCATCTGCTGCAAACAAAAAGGCGGTTTGCCCAAAGTCCACGCGGAGTACAAGGGAGGCGTCGTTGGCCTTGCGGGGGGTATCGCCCACCGGGGCAATCACCGTAACTTGGGCTGAGCCCAACATAAAATGATCACCGGCTACCGGGGTTTTTGCCTCCATCCCCTTGGTTTCCAGCGTTTCTAAAAACTCCCCCATTCGCCTGCGGTCTTCCACCATCCGGCCCATATATACGCGCTGCACCTCAACCGTGCGCAGTACGCGATGGGCCCCGCCCACGTGGTCGTTGTTCTCATGGGTGATGAGCAGCACGTCCAGCTTGTGGATCCCTTCTTCTTGGAGCCGGGCCACAACATAACGGCTCTCTTGATTGGTGGCGGCGTCAATCAGCATGGCGTGCTCACCTTGGCGAAGCAATATGCTGTCGGCCTTGCCTACATCAAAAAAGAATACTTCTAACGCGCCCAGGGTCTCACTTTGCTCCACGGGGGCGAGCCTAGGCAAATCCGCGTTGATGGCGGCGGCGCATCCGGCAAGGCACAGCACGCAAAGCGACAAGATCACCATTCGCAGATACCGAAACATGGCTCCACCCCGTTTCTATTGATTATATTGTAACGGTGACGATAACAGAAGTCAACTTTGCTGCCACCCTTTTGTTGCATTTTTTTACAATGGCAGATTGGTTTATGAAGTCGGTTTTAAGCTTTTCCTGTCGTATTTAAGGTGCTTTTGGGTTCTGTATGCAGTATAATAACGAAGGATTGATTTCGAAATTGTTTCATTTTTATGAAGACATGTTGCGAAAGGAGCCACTCACAGATGATGCGCAAGCCAATCCTATTGCTCATAACGTTTTGTTTCCTGGCAACAATGCCTATTGCCCTGGCTGAACAGCCTACTTTTGATTTAACCACCCGCTGCGAGTTTTTGGTAAGCTCCAACTCGGGCGACATCCGTTATATTGTGGACGACGACCCATCTACGATTTGGGTCAGCACCGACGAGCACGAATCTTATCTGGAGATCAAGATGCCGGCTGCCCAAGCCACCCTTAGCATCCTGTGGGACGGCCTGGTGCCCACCCTTACCGTGGAAATCCTTACCGACGGTGGTTGGGAAATCATCACCGTGATGGAAAACCCCAACCCCATGCCCAAAACGCTGCTGGTGGGCAACCCCGCACAACGTGTGCGCCTGCGCAGCGACGGCACCATGCGCATCGCCGAGCTGCGGGTTACCGAGGGGATCACAGGCAGTTACTTTGAAGACCATACCTTCCAGGGCCGCGAGGTAAAAACAGCCACGCGTTTTATTGGCACACCGCCGCCGCTATCCCTTGGGATGAGCGGTAAACCCGTGGAAACCCTGCAAAAGCGCCTCTCGGAGCTGGGCTACACTGAATCAAGCGATGACCCCACTTTTTCCCAAGAGACGCACCGGGCGCTCACCATGTTCCAACGCGCCAATCACCTGCCGGAAACCGGTACGCTGGATTATGAAACCGAGCAGGTGCTTTTTGGTTTTACACCGATTGCCGCCACACCCAGGCCTTACACCCCCACAGGCCGTTTGCCACGCACCGCCAGCGCCTTGGTGCACTTTAGCCAAGACCAGGTGGGCAAGGGGTATATCTATGGCAGCAGCGGCGTGATCGGCTCCAGGTATTTGCGGGAACAAAACGCAAAATTGTACCCCAGCTACTCGCGGGCGCTGCTGGAGTTGGCCTCTAAGTGGGATGGCATCGAGGTATTCGATTGCATCGGACTGTTCAAAGCCTTTTTAAGCCGCTCCGACGGCCCTTTCCCCAAGGAATGGAATACGAATGTAACAGGCGCCACCAAACGTTGGTTCACGGAGATGGATACCATCAACACCATGCCCCGGGAACCCGGCATCCTGCTGTTGCGGCGGGATCCCGATACCAGGTCCTTCTCGCATATCGGCATATACGTGGGCAACGGCAGGTGCGTTCACTCCCGCGGCCATGTGTACGGCGTGGTGGAAGAACCCATGCCCAACCTTTGGACCCATTGGGCGCGGCCCTCCTGGCTGGAATTCGACTTGCCCGCCGAAGAAGCCACGCCCTGGCGCCCCTACCTGGGCATAGGCGACGTGGCGATGATCGATACCTCTTACGATGGCGCCCTGGGATTGCTTGACGGCCCCCCCAGCGTTGGAGGAAAAACCTTTGGTGTGCGCGTACCCAACAAAACCTATGTGCTGGTAGACGGGATTCCGCTACACGCGACAGACATCTTGTTCCGGCGGGTTGTGTATACAAACGAAGAGGGCAGGACATTCACCGGATACGTAAACGCCAAGCACCTAAGTTATGTGCCCAATCCGTCGTTGGCGATGGACTTGATCAACAATCCGAATTACTAACAAACACGAATCAATTGTAGGGCGCGACGCCCTCAGCGCGCCGGGGACGTCGCGCCCTACATCCGTTCATTCGCAATGACATAGTTTTACCCAACAACCGCCTTGATCCGCCGCACACCCGCCGAAGAAGACTCTTCCTTCATAATCTTAAAGGAACCCAACTCGCCCGTGCTGGCAGCGTGGGGGCCGCCGCAAATTTCTTTGGCATACGGGCCCATGCTGTACACCTGTACACGCTCCCCATAGCGGCTCTCAAACAGGCCAATGGCGCCGGATTCGGTCGCCTGCTCCACGGTCATTTCTTCCATCGTTACCGGCGCGTTGGCCGCGATAGCTTCGTTCACCAGCGCCTGCACCTGGCCGATCTCCTCGGCCGTCATCTTGCGGCCAAAGGAGAAATCAAACCGCAGGCGCTCGGCGGTGATATTGGAGCCCTTTTGCGCCACTTCGTTGCCCAGCACCTTGCGCAGGGCGGCATGCATCAGGTGGGTTGCGGTATGCAGGCGGGCGGTTTGTTCGCTATTGTCGGCCAGGCCGCCCTTAAAGCGTTGCTCCGCCCCGGCCTGGGAGGTAAGTTGGTGTTGCTTAAAACGCTCGTGGAAACCCTCTACATCCACCTCCAGCCCATACTCCTGGGCCAGCTCCATGGTCATTTCGATAGGAAAACCGTAGGTGTCGTATAACTTAAAGGCGCTGGAGCCGCGGATCACTTTGGTGTTAGGATCCACATGGGGCAGCATCTTTTGGAACTCCCGCTCCCCCTGCTGCAAAGTACGGGCAAAGCGCGTCTCCTCGGCAGACAGCTGCTCCAGCACAAAGGCCTGATTCTGCTCCAGTTCCGGATAGACGGCCATGTATTGGGCAATGATCACCTTGGCAATATCGGCGGTAAAGCCCGCAGGCATACCCAACCCCATGCCAAAGCGCACCGCCCGGCGGATGATGCGCCGCAGCACGTAACCCTGATCCACATTGGCGGGGGCTACACCCCTTGGATCGCCTAGAATAAAAGTAGCGGTGCGCACATGGTCGGCCACGATGCGGAAGGCACGGGTGGTTTGCTCATCATCGCCGTAGCCCTTGCCGGATAACTCGGCGATCC
>WQXF01000137.1 GCA_009784985.1 Clostridia bacterium
AGAAGCTCGAAAGGAATTGGGTCTTTGATCTAAGGTTTTAAAAAAAGGGCTATTGACACCCTATTTATGGCTATGATACAATGTGCCCAACAAGAAACGTTACGTTTTGGCGAAGGTAGGCATAAGGGAGTAAAACATATGGCTGAACTTTTGCTGCGGATGCAAGGCATCGAAAAATACTTCCCGGGCGTGCACGCGTTGAGCGACTGCCAGTTTGAGCTCAAAAGCGGCGAGGTGCACGCCTTGGTGGGTGAAAACGGCGCAGGCAAGTCCACCATGATGAAGGTGCTGACCGGCGTTTTTGTAAAAGACGGCGGAACCATTTGCGTCGACGGCCAGGAAGTTGAAATCCATAATGCCCGTGAGGCGCAAGCGCTGGGCATCAGCATCATCCACCAGGAACTCCACCTGATGCGCCACCTTACCGTGGCCGAAAACATCTATATAGGCCGCGAGCCCATGCGCGGCATCACCGTGGATCATAAAAAGCAAAACCGGATGGCAGCGGAGCTATTGAGCCGCCTGCATATCGATATCGCACCCACAACGGTGGTGCGCACCCTTACCGTAGCCAAGCAGCAGATGGTGGAGATTGCCAAAGCCCTCTCCTTTGAAAACACTCGCATATTGATCATGGACGAACCTTCGGCAGCGCTTACCGAGGCCGAGATCGAGGATTTATTCCGTTTTATCCGGGAGCTCAAGGCCCGGGGCGTGGGCATCGTGTACATCTCCCATCGTATGGGTGAGCTCAAACAAATATCCGACCGCATCACCGTTTTGCGGGACGGCCGCTATGTGGCCACCGTGGATACCAACCAGACCACCCTAGACGAAATCATCCACATGATGGTGGGGCGCGTGATCTACGAAACGCCAAAGGCAAAAAGCGCGGTACCGGCAGACGCACCCATCGTGTTGGAGGCCCGAAACCTACGCTCTGCCGAGGTAAAGGATGTCTCTTTTTTCCTACGCAAGGGCGAAATACTGGGTTTTGCCGGTTTGATGGGCGCGGGCCGCACCGAAACCGCCCGCCTGCTTTGCGGCGCGGACAGGCGCGAGGGTGGCGAGATTTGGGTAGGCGGCCAAAAGGCGGATATCAAGTCCCCCAGTGATGCCGTTAAAGCCGGTATCGGTTATCTTTCGGAGGATCGTAAGCAGTTTGGCCTATGCCTGCTGCGTTCGGTAGCCGATAATGTGGCCCTAGCCAGCCTGGAACGTTTTTCCGGCCCTCTGATGGTCAACGAGCGAAAAATGCGGCAAACAGCCCACGACTACCGCCAGCGCCTGGACATTCGAACCCCTTCGGTCGATAGCCTTACAATGGGCCTCTCCGGCGGCAATCAGCAGAAGGCGGTGCTGGCCAAGTGGCTGGTGCGCAACTGCGACATCCTGATCTTTGACGAACCCACCCGTGGCATCGACGTAGGCGCCAAGAGCGAGATTTATAAATTGATGAACCAGCTTGCCGCCGAGGGTAAGTCCATCATCATGATCTCTTCGGAAATGCCCGAACTCCTGCGCATGAGCGACCGCATCGTAGTGATGTGCGAAGGGGTCAAAACCGGTGAGCTGGACATCGAAGGCGTAACCCAGGAGCGCATCATGGAGTTGGCCACCCCACGCAGATAGTTTTTGATCGCATAGGAGGAAACAAGATGCAAATCCCAAAAAACAAAGTCGCTCGAAAGCACTTTTCTATGCAGAGCCTGCTGGCCCCTGCGGCGCTGGTGATCCTGTATGCATTTTTCTCTATATTTGGAAACAGATTTCTTACCATGAGCAAGTTCATGAGCATCCTTGAATCTTCTTACTACATCGGGTTTATGGCCTTTGGCGTCACCTTTGTGATCATCACCGGCGGCATCGACCTAAGCATCGGCACGGTGATGATGTGTTCGGCTGTGATCGGCGGTGTGGCTTTTAGAACGTGGGGGTTGCCCCTGCACGTGGCGCTGATTTTTGTGCCCCTTATCGGCCTGATATTTGGCGTCACCAATGGCTTGATGATCAGCAAACTGCACCTGCCTCCCTTTATCGCCACCCTAGGTACGATGATGGTATCCCGGGGGTTTGGCGCCATCGTATCCAATAGCCGGACGCAAAATTACCCGGCCATCGGCTCTGCGGACGAATGGTTTAAGCATGTGTTTTTTCGGTATCAGAACTTCCCCATCGGGGTGATTTACCTGGTTGTATTCTTTCTGATTGCCTGGTTTGTGCTAAACAAAACCCGCTTTGGCCGTTACGTATTTGCCATCGGTTCCAACGAAGAAGCCACCCGGCTCTCCGGCGTAAAGGCAGACAATTGGAAGATCGGCGCTTACGCCCTCTGCGGTTTGTTTGCCGGGCTTTCGGGTGTGTTCTATGCCGCCACCTACACCACCTGCACGCCGGCATCCGGCAACGGAGAGGAACTCAACGCCATCGCTGCGGTGGTAATCGGCGGCACCTCCATGGCAGGCGGCGCGGGCACCATGGTGGGTACCTTGATCGGCGTGCTGATCATGGCCACGATCAAGGCCGGTCTGCCCTCTATGAACTTGCAGCAGCCGTGGCAGCTGTTTATCACCGGCCTTGTGGTCATCGGCGCGGTGTTGCTGGATAACGCCCGCAACAAGGCCGCGGCCAAGGCACGGATCCCAACGAAAGGGTAGCGAAGCTTTTAGGCGCGTTTTGCGCTTAAAAAAGAATAATTAGGAGGGAACCTCAATGAAGAAACTGGTTTCAATCGCATTGGCTCTGGTGCTGGTGCTCGGCAGCGTGTCGTTGGCGATGGCAGACATGTACATCTCCGTCATTTCCAAGGGCGAGCAGCACGCGTTCTGGCAAGCTGTCCGCAAGGGCTGTGAGGATGCCGCCGCTGAATTTGGCGTCACCATGTTCTACTATGGCCCGCCCAGCGAGTCGGACATTGCCCTGCAAGTAGACGCCTTAAAGGCCGAGATGGACAAGGGCCCTGCCGCGCTGGCACTGGCTTCACTGTCCACCGAGTCGGTGATGGCGGAGCTGCAAGCTTGCATCGAACTGGGTATTCCGGTGATCGGCTTTGACTCCGGCGTGCCCAATGCCCCGGAAGGTTCGATCTACGCCACGGCTTCCACCAACAACAAAAACGCCGCCGCTCTGGCTGCCGAAGAGATGATGAAACTCGAAGGTTTTGTGGATGTGCTGTCCGCCGCCACGCCGGAGAGCCCTGTGGTGATCGCGGTGCTGTCCCAGGATGCCACAAGCGAGTCGGTCACCGGCCGCACCACCGGCTTCGTTGAGAAGATGGCGGAGTTAGCGGGCGAGATCGGCACCGTAGCCGTAGTGGGCCACGATCTGTGGGCTGTCCCGGCGGACGATGCCAGCATCAAAATCCATGTAGAGATTTCCGCCACAACCGGAATCGGCGACGTAACCAACTCCGCCAACGCCGTGCTGAACATGGACGGCCTGCTGGCCATCTTCTGCTCCAACGAAGGCACCGTAAACGGCCTGTTGGCCGCCACCGGCGACGGCTCCAGGCTGGCCGAGGGCGAAGAGTATGGCAACATCATCGTGGCGGGCTTTGACGCGGGCGCCCCGCAAAAGAACGCCATCCGCAACAACTGGTTCGTAGGTTCCGTAACCCAGGATCCCTATCGCATCGGCTACCTGGCTGTTGAGCTGGCCTTCAGGGCCGCCAGTGGCGAAGCTGTTGAAGATGTGGACACCGGCGCCAAGTGGTATACCAGCGTGAACATCGACGATCCCGACATCGCGATCCTGGTGTACGACTGATCCCGCAAAGCAACACATGTACACGCAAAAAGCCGCCCTTTGGGGCGGTTTTTTTCGAAGTGTTTATAGAAACCTATGAGTTACTCCGCTTTGTTTCATAATGGCGTTTGCGATATGGCGAGACTTTATCTTTCCATCAACAGGAAAATTCTGTTTTGATAATGGACTGTACCAAATATCGTGATCACCTTTGCCGCGGCGCACAAATAAGCAGCCATTTTCCTGCAATACCCTTCGTACCACTCTTTCATATTCCGCCATCAGGCAATACACTCCCAGTGGGCTGCCTTAAAACACAACCGAATGTTCTCTCCGGCTTTCCCGTTCAAATCAAGTATTTCATGTGCGGCAGTCTTTACCCGCTCGATAAGCGCGTCAAATGAATTGCTCTCTAACGCGATAGGGATGTTGTCACATACGGCACACCAAACACCGGCCTCATCATCCCAAAGCACGTCAACGTCATAACTCATAAGAAGCCTCCATTCTATTTTGCCACACCCTTATCTTATGCCCTCTAAAGTAGGTTGTCAATCAGAAATCAGTAAACAACATCCTCCACCAACATGATCTCCTCGTTTAGCAACCACTGCTCATCCTCTAACATCCACTGTTCACCGCCCAGCAACCATCGTTCATCTTGTGGCAATGGCAGCGGCCCTTCTTCTACAATCTCATCTTCAACTTTTTCTTCCAATGGATCACCAATATGCGCGTACACAATCGCCTGCGCTACGCCGACATACGCATTGCTGCGATACCCCAACAAGTCCGCACGGTAAAAATCAAAGTGCGCATTCGTAAACAAGGGAACCATGGGCTGTAGCTCGTTAAACCGATCCTGAAACGCCAGCCATGCCTCCACATAGGCGCCCCTATCCCCCACCTGGGTTTGACGCATGGCCAAAGCAAGGTCCATCAATTGTTCATCTTTAAGCCCGGCCCTGTTGGATTCGCCTTGGTACCTTTCGCCCGTATGGAAGGCAAAATAGGGGTCAAAGGCCAGATTAAAGTTGGTGGCCAGGCTCATCATGTGGTACTCGCGATCCACTTGGCGGTAGTAATGGGCCAGCATTTGGTTAAACGGGAGCCGTACAATCTCCAGCTCTATGCCGACGGATTCAAAGTTATTGCGTATCGCCCGCTCCAGCGCCGCGGACATGGCCGTCTCCTGAGGTTGCGCCCATTTGAGCGCCAGCTTTTCCAGGGAGCCGTCTTCCCGGGCGCGATATCGCATGCCCGATTCGCCCAACATCCAGCCGTCTAGCTCAAGCAATCTAGCCGCTTCCACCGGATTAAGTGGGGTTTCGTATGTTTGTAGCGCTTCTTGATTCTCCTGTGCCATCCACTGGCCCATGCCGTAGTAGCCGTACACCGGCAATCCAAAGCCCTGGGTAAACTCGGCGTTTATCGCATGCACATCCACACAGTGAGCCACGGCCTTGCGAACATTGGCCGATTGTGTTGGGCCCATCTCACACGCAAAGGAGATAAAGCTTTGGCCTGTGCGCATGTAGCTGTTCGCGCGGATCGTATTGCCTTGTAAGCGGCCAAGGCCGTCCGCGATCACCGCACCCTCGGATATTCTGCTTATCAGGCCGATCCGGCCGCTCTCTAACGAGTCCAGCGCATCTCCAATGCCTACGTGTATCACGTTGATCTCATCGATTTGTGGGATGACCCCCTCGTGGTTGCCCGTGTAATACGGATTGCGCACAAACCTGGCCGCCTGGTTCTCCCCATCAAAAGCCAGCAAAGTGTATGGTCCGGCCGTAACCGTTGGATGGCGCAAATAGCCGCTTTCTTCATCCAATATGGTCTCGCGGAGCAGCGCATCGGAAAATGGCCCGTAGATATACGCGCCGCTCCCCTCGTCCCTTACCGAGCAGCCGGTTGCGAGCACATGGATTGGATACGGGACTAAATTCAGCAAAACAACCTCATAAAAGTACGGCAGAAACCGCCCGTCAATCGTAAGCTCCAGCGTGTAATCGTCGATGAGCCGTACGCCCGCAAAGGGCGCGCCCGCACGAAACACATCAAATCCCCTTAGATAGCTAAGTTCCGTGGACGCGCCTCCCAGAACCGCAAACTCCCTGCTGGAAAGGAGGAGCGCGGAAAAGGCGTAGTCCCGGGCGGTGATGGTTGTTCCATCGCTATACGCCAAGTCTTTGCTAAAGACAAAGCGATAGGTTTTGTCGCCATGATTTTCGTAGAACTCAAGGGCCTGGACAACCGTTTGGTTGATCACATAATCGCCATTCTCCGTCCAAGATACGGTGCTATGCCCATGGATCAACTCGCGTAAATCCACGTCGGCGGGATTCATCCCCCATTTGTTCGTAAAGAAAAACCCGTTCATCTGGGTTGTAACGCCGATGGCAAGGGACATGGGCTGCTTTTCGTCCGGCATCGAATAGCCGATGATTGGGCAAAGCAAAAGCAAGGCGATGGCGGTTGCCAGGATTTTTTTCATGGCGCTGTTCTCCTATCAGATGGAATAGCAGCAACTTGTAGGGCGCGACGCCCTCGGCGCGCCGCAAACCGCAAAAGCCAATGTATCTGTCATGCGATACAGTGGCGCGCCGGGGCGTCGCGCCCTACATTGATTCGCATCAACAGTATAGCACATCATTTCCAGCAAAAAAAGGCCTGCACCAGTACGTTACCGCAGCCGATGCAGACCCTTTGCCATGGATATTTTTTACTTGTTATTTGCCGAGGAAAGCGTCGATCTGGGCCTGTACTTCGGCCACGTACTCGTCGATGCCGGCATCCTTCAGCTTCTGGATGAACTCGGGATAGGCAGTGTCAAAGTCCACAAAACCGGTCATCAGCGGGATAAAGTCGGACATCGCCTCCATCAGGCGGGTCTCCTGCTCCAACACATTTTCGTTGCTGAAACGGAAACCAAGGATCGCGCTGGGCACAGCGCCCACATCCCATGCCAGGTATGCGTCGATGTACTCCTGGGTCATCTCCGCCGGGAACAGCTTGTAGTTGGTGTTGTCAAACATCCACTCGTAGAAGAACTCGGGCAGC
>WQXF01000138.1 GCA_009784985.1 Clostridia bacterium
TGCCGATCAGCGCGCCGCGGCATATGCTCAGCGCCTCGTAATACCGCAGGTACTTAAAGCTGGGCGAGTTTTCCGCCAGCCACAGGTTCACAATGGCCTGTTTCCACAACGGGAAGGCCTGGGTAACATCAAAATAAAAATACGGGGCAAAACCTTCGGTATCCTCCCAGTTTTCAGCCATCATGGTGCGGGTGATGGGCGCCGGGGGCAGGGGATGATCAAACGTGGGCAGCGCCGCAAAAAAGATGGCGTTTTGGGTGATGGTATGGGCGGCAATGTGATCTTTGTGAAAGCTGTTTTTCCAATGATACAGCACCGAACTTACCTGCTTTTCCCGCATGATCTGCGCCAGCTGCAATTCGATCTGTTTGGAGGGATACAACTCACCGTCGGGCACGTCGAATACGATACTTTCGCCGCCCAAGGCTTGGGCAAACGCCTTTGCTCCGCCTACGTTTTGCACACGAAAATCCGCCACATTCCTGCCCGGAGGCGCGCCGCATTCACCGGCGGTAAGATCCACAATCACAACGTGATCGCCCTGCATGGCGTGCTTGGCTAGCAGCATGCCACAGGTGAGCTGGGCATCGCCGGTGTGGGCGCCCACGGCCATGATCACTTTTTGCATTTTAGTTCCTCCTTTTTGTTGCCTTCTTGTATAAAACAGTATACCATATACGTAGGATTGGAGGCAAAAATGAAAAAGTATTATGAACCGGAAAAAGTTAACAAGGCCGTGCCCTTTGAACCCATCCCCGATGAAGTGCGGATACAGTACCTGCGCCCCGGTGAGTTGCTGCATATACAAAACAACTTCCCTGTGGCATATCAGCCTATTGGCACGATTGAATGGCATGGCCGCCAAAATCCCTTGGGTTGCGATGGGATCAAAGCCGAGGCTCTGTGCGTAAAAGCCGCCCAAAAAACCGGCGGCGCGGTAATGCCTCCGGTGTTTTTTGCTACGGATGCCTTCCGGGATCTAGGCCACGGTATGGGATGTGGGATGGATGCCACCGCGGGTTTTCAACTCCCCGGCTCCCTATACAAAATGCCAAACCGGTTGCTCAAAGATTTTTTTCGGGAGGCTTGCGGCAATTATTTGGCCCGCGGATTTAAGCTGGTGATCATTGTATCGGGCCATAACGCAATCGCTCAGCAGCACTTGTTCGACGAGCTTTGTTATGAGATGAAGTCGCCGGAGGGTATGGAATCGGTATATTTCACCATGGAGTATGCGGTGCTGGAGAAAGACGACCCCCGACGGCATTCCGATCACGCCGGGTTTTACGAAACCAGCATGATGATGTATCTGGCTGGAGAAAGGGTGAACCCATGCGCCAATGATGATTGCGAAATACCCGAATTGGCCATAAACACCGGGAAGCCCCTGGCCGAAGCAACCGCAGCCGAAGGAGAGATATACTTTGGGCTTCAAGTAGAAGGTTTGGTTAAGTTTGCGAAGGAGCGATTCCAAAGGATTAGCAACAATCGCAGCTAGGCTCCTTGCCCGTAAGCCAACCCCAAATGATGGCCGCGGCACAGCCGGCGCCCGCGTTGACCTCAATGGCTTTTGCCGGGCAATTGATGGCGCAGGCCCCGCATTCCATACACAAATCCTTTGTTATGATTTGCGCCTTTTTTTCATTTATTTCGAATACGCCATGGGGGCAGACTTCCACGCATTTTCCGCAGCCGGTGCATTTTTCGGCGATAAACGCGAGTGTTGCTACGTTTTTTAGATATTGATGTGTCATGCTATCCTCCCATCAACCCACAAAGGTTTTGATCAATAACAAAATAATGCCCGCCACAAGGGAAAGAACAATCAAGGGCAAAGCGATTTTCATTTCTTTTAACACGCCGGAAGGTGAGGTGTAGGTGGAGGCTCCCGTAAAATTCATGGCCAGATACGCCGAACACGGGGGCAAGGAAAGCATGTAGCCTATGCCCAAAAGAAGAGACGGGGGAGCAAACCAGCCATACGCCCATGCGATAAGCCCCGTGCCGATCATCCCCAAAAGCCAGCCCTTCAACGCAAAGGCTTTGCCGGGGATATAGGGCAGCAATACAGGGGTTACGAAAGCGCCGGTTAGCACGGCGGCGGCATATACAACAAAATCAAAAAGCCCAAACGGGCGCGCCGCAAACAGGTTGATCAAAAACAACACGCCAAATAACATCAAAGAAGTCTTGGCGGCGATCACAAGCTCCATGGGGGTCAGTACCAAGCGATCCCACATTGTAAAGCGTACGGTGCGCATTTGTTTTGTGGCCTTGTAGCCGGATGAGATAAACGCTTGGATGTCATCTGCCCGCACAGGGCCGTACGTGACGGAAAAGCCTGTGCGTTTTGTGACTTCATGGGCGCTTACGCCGGGCGCGCCCAGCTGGGGCAATATCAGTTTTTTGTGGGCCACAACGTCCGCAAGCCCGGTTTCTTGAATGCGATGCACCAACTCATCGGTTCCAAAGGTGCCCTTGCCTGCCGCGCACCAAACGTTTACGCCCTTGGTGTCGAGGATCAGGAGCCAGCAATGCAGGCCGGTTAGATGTTTTCGCAGTGTGTCAAATGTTAGCTTGTAGTTTGCGCTTACCAACACGGGGGAAGTTTCATTGGGCTCTCCTGCGGCGTAGATGCCCGGTTCCATCGTATAGTCCATGCGGGCCAAACCCCAGCGGACTTTCCAGCCGCCGAGTTTGTCTTTTAAAGTTAATTGGGTAGAAACGGTTTGTATGGCCGGTGTGCCACAGCATGCGCTGGATGTGCAGCAACAAGAGTTTTGGCTCATATGTAATTTTCCTCCTTGCAGAATCCCTCCACCGCTGCGGCGGTCCCCCTCCCTTTGGCAAGGGAGGCAGGGATTAGGAACGATAATTTCGCTTGAATCCTTTATCCCCCTTGTCAAAGGGGGGAGGGCCATCGCAGTGGCGGGGGGATTCCGCTCCCTTGACGATCAAACCCCATTGGCAGTATAATTCGAAACAAGAAATTAATCAATCAGAAAGAGGAAAATCATGCGTTTTTTTCGCCTCTTAGCTCTATGTATGGTGTGCTGCCTGCTGGCGGTTTGTTATGGTTGCTCCGGCCCTAACAAAGAATCGGCAATAGACATAATAGAAGAAACAGAAAAGCCGGTATTCCTGATGATCCCCAAAGAGATGTCCAACCCGTATATGCTCAAAATGTTTGAGGGGTTTGCGGCGGCTTGTTCCGAGTTTGGCGCGATACCACGGTATGGGGCCGTGGAAGTGAATACGGCCCAGGCGCAAATCGAACTGATCAGCCAAGCTGTGGCCGACGGCGACGTAAGCGTGATCGCCCTGGCGGCCAACGATGCTGATGAGCTTGAAACCTCGCTCAAAGCCGCCATGGAGGCCGGTATCCAGATTTTGTCCCTGGATTCGGCAGTAAATAAAAACAGCCGGATGGTGCACATTCAGCAGGCCGGGCCCGAGATCATCGGGCGGGCGCTGGTGCAGGCCACTCAAATCATGACCGATGGGGAAGCCGTTGTGGGGCTGATCTCCACCACGCCTTATGCCACCAATCAGAATCTGTGGATCTCCTGGATGTTGCGGGAGCTGGACGATTATCCTGAGAAATATCAAAACTTCCGTTTGTTGCCCGTGGTGTACGGGGATGATTTGCCCGAAAAATCCAAAGGGGTAACGCTGGCGCTGCTGGAGGAGCATCCCGACCTTACGGCCATCATCACCCCTTCGGTGGTGAGCATGCTGGCGGTGGGGCAGGTGCTCCGCGAACAAAATTCCGATATTATCTTCACCGGGCTGGGCTTGCCTTCGGAAATCGCGACTTTTATTGAGGATGGCAGCTGCCCGTGGATGTACTTATGGAACCCCTTTGATATTGGGTATTTGGCCGCTTGGACGTCCCAGGCCTTGCACACCGGGGAAATCACGGGCAGGGAAGGGGATTATTTTGCGGCCGGGCGGTTGGGGCAGCGTGTGGTGGCCAATGGTGCTGATGGGGGGACGGAGGTTTTGTTGGGCGATCCCATTAAGTTTGATCGTACCAATATTGATGAGTGGCGGTTGGTGTATTGATTATTGCGGATTAAACGAACGGCGCGCCGAGGGCGTCGCGCCCTACAGGAGCGGCGGGTTTCCGCCTGTAGGGCGCGGCGCTTCGACGCGCCGTCGTATTGCAACAAAGTTGCGTTTTTGGGCGATTATTGCACGTCGGCAGGTGTGATCAGCTTGACTTCGGCAAAGATTTCGCGGAGCTCGTCGTTGTCAAATTCCAGAGAGCCGCCTTCGATCAGCGTGTGGGCCAGATCCACCGTGAGATTGCCCATGGCATCGGGGAACTGGGCGATGGTGCCCGCCAGGATGCCGGCCCGGATGGCGTCTTGGGCTTCGGGGTCGTTGTTGAAGCCGATGATGACCACATCGTCACGGCCCGCGTCGGCTGCCGCATTGGCTGCGCCAACCGCCATGGGGTCGTTCTCGGCAAACACAACCACTAGGTCGGGATGGGCGGTGAGCAGATCCTGCATGATGGAGTAGCCTTCTTCACTCCTGGAGTGGCCCGAAATCTCGGCCACTACTTCGAAGCCTGCGGCCACGATGTTGGCCTTAAACCCTTCGCCACGGCGGATGGCATACACCGCTTCCGGCTCGCACTTGATGATGGCGGCCTTCATGGAGCCTTCGTTGCCGGCTAGCACTTCAACCGCGTAATCGGCAGCGATTTGGCCGCCGCCAAAGCAGTCGGAGATCACGATGGCGTCGTAATCCGCGCCGCCGCCGCCGATGTCATTTACGATCACCGGGATGCCCTTTTCCTTTGCGGCCGCCACGATGCTGGACAGCGCCTCGGGCTTACAGGGGGAGATGATCAGCGCCGCGATGCCTTGGTTGATCAGGTTGATGGCGCCGTTCACCATTTCGGTCTCGCTGCTCTTTTGATCGTGGAGCAGGTAGCCGTACCCCAACTCTTCCACGCGCTCCTTGGTGCCGCGCTCCATGATCTGGAAGAATTCGTACTGCATGTCGTACACCGAGAAGCCGATCACCGGTGCATCAGCGGTGGCCACGCCACCGACCGCCAGTAGGCCCAGCGCCATCATAACGCTCAGGACAAGTGCCAGGAATTTCTTGGTTTTCATGTTTGGGTTCCTCCTTTTTATTTATACTGATTGCAGTTTGAAATCTTGAAAAAGATCGTGCAGGATTTTTTCTCCTCGCTAAGTCGAAGGAGCGCAGCGTAGCAGCGCTACGCCAAGCGGATGAGACAACGCGAGGAGGAAAAAGACAAGCGAGAGTTTTAAGATTTCAGACGGAAATCAGTATTTTATGTATCAGCATCTGATGCGGCCCTGAGCCTTGCGTCGCGCCGAGCGGCGACTTTGACCCTGCGGGCCTCTATCAGTCTGCGGATCTCATTGCTGGAGAAGGCAAGCAGCAGGATGCTTCCCCGTATCAGGCCGTCATAATAGGGATTGATGCCAATCAGCGGCATACACACGGTGAGGGTGGCGATAAAAAGGGCTGCCGCTATCGAATTAAAGATGCTGCCCTTGCCCCCGGCCAGGGCCGTGCCGCCCAACACAACGGTGGTGATTACGTCAAACTCGAATCTTTGAAACATGCCGGGATTTGCTGAGGCCACAAAGCATGTGTTGAGGATCGCCGCGATGCCCACAAAAAACCCCAGCAGCGTAAACACCAAGATTTTGGTTTTGTCGATGTTGATGCCGGAGATGCGGCTGGCTTCCACCGAGTTGCCGATGGCCAGGGTATCCCGCCCCAACTTCATTTTGCGCAATACCACGGCGCCTAGGGCGGCGCACGCCAGCATCACATAAAAAGAGAATGGAATTTCGAAGATTCTTCCGGTGCCAAGGAAATGAAAGATGCCGTATTGGTCTGCGGTCATCACCTGGTTGATCACGATGGGGCTGCTGCCGGTGACAAGATAGGCCGATCCCCGAAACACATACAGGGTGCCCAGGGTGGCGATAAAGGCGGGGATGCGCAGCTTGGCCACCAATGTGCCGTTGAGCAGGCCAAAAACCACACCCATCACAATGGTAATCACAAAAGCGGCCAATATGCCGTACCAGGCGATGCCCATGTACTCCACACCGTCTGGCCGGACGACAACACCTACGGTTTCTTGAGGAGGACGATCCGAAAAGGCTTGCAGCAGCACCACAAACGTACAGCCCAGCAAGGCCGACATGGAGCCGATGCTTTGATCAAAATGTTTGGAGGCAATACACAAGGTCATGCCCACGCCGCAGATGCCCATAAAAGAGGCGATCTGCATGATAGACGCAAATGTGCTGAACTGGCGGAATCCGGGCGCGTTGAAGGCGATCAACAAAACCCACAAAACAACAAGGGCATAGAAAATGATCAGATCCCGAAAATCGATCTTGCTAAGTATCCGCTTCATTTTCGCGCCTCCTGTGTGAGTTCCTGGATGCCGCTGATGGCTAGCGCAAGCAACAGGATAACACCGATGGACAGCCGTTGGTACTCGTCGGAAAGGCCCAAAAGATTCAGGCCGTTCCGGGTTAGCGCCAGCATGATGGCCGCCATCATGGAGCCCCAGATGTTGCCCTTGCCCCCGGCCAAAGACGTTCCGCCCAGGATGGTGGCCGTAATTACCTCTAACTCAAAGCCAACCCCCAAGGTGGCCGCGCCCTGCATAAGCTGGGACGAGGTGATCAGCGCCGATATGGACGCCGTGACGCCGGTGAGCATAAATACAAAGATCAGCGTGCGGTCCACCGGCAATCCCGATGTCCTAGCA
>WQXF01000139.1 GCA_009784985.1 Clostridia bacterium
ATGCGGTCTATTTCTGTTGCACTTTCCTTGGAGTCGCCTCCACCGGGTATTACCCGGCACCCTGCCCTATGGAGCTCGGACTTTCCTCATGCCAAAGCATGCGACCGTTTGGCAGCCTCGCAATCCTGTGGAAGCATAGCATGTGATATTGTTGGTGTCAAGGGAAAATGTAGGGGCGATCATTGACCGCCCGGATCCAAATTGATCACCGGAATCATGCCACTCTCGCCGCTGATAAACTGGGGCAGCTTGCCGTCCCAACCGTTGGCTTGTACATAGCGGATCAACTGCTCGGTGATGGATTGGGCCACCAGCTTGTTGGCCTCGGCCTCGGCCTCGGCCTGGGCACGGACGGCATAGGCTCTGGCATCGGCGGCAATGCGTGCCACCGCGGCATCGGCATCAGCGGCGATCTTGACGCGCTCAGCGCTGGTCCTTTCGATCACCAGCTGCTCTTCCTGCTGGATCTGGGTCTTAAGTTTGGTTTGCTCGGCCACCTGCTTGGCTTCAACCGCGTCGGTAAACGCGTCGGTAAAATCAATATTTTCGATGGCAACACTAAGGATGTCAATGCCAAAAGCCTTCATCTCCGGAAGGAGCAAGGCACGAACCTCCACAGACAAAACCTCCCGCGCGCCCACCAAGTTCTCTGCCGTGTACTTTGAGAATACGGCCTTTAGATTTTCCAGTATCCGGGGCAGCATCACGGTCTCGTAGTAGGCCACGCCCACGTTTTTGTATAGGTTTTGAGAGGTGGCGCGATCAACGCTGAAGTTGATGGAGCAGATCAAGTCCACCTGCTGGATGTCCGAAGAAAAGGCCTGGGTGTTGAACTGCTTTTTCTGTGCGCGGTTGTCCATCAGCACCACGTTTTGCCACGGCAGCTTAAAGTGCAGGCCGTCGCTAAGCACATGGTCGGACACGCGCCCCAACGTCACCACCACGCCGCTATGCCCCGGCGGCACCGTTACAAAGCACATAAAAGCCGCAATCAAAATAATTCCGGCCACCACCGCCGCAGCCACGGCGCCCCCCCGCATCTTCACCGGTTTGTTGGATTGCCCTTGCATACTCGTCATATTTATACCTCCTTGGGTTATTTAACCAAAAGTATTCTGCCGCAGTTTTCGCACTCCACTGCCGAGCTGCCCGCGCGGATCTTGTGGAGCACCGCCTGGGGCAGTGACATATTGCAGCCGCCGCAGCGGTCGTCGTTGAGCCGCGCCATGGGTGGCATGCTGTGCCGTTTGATGGTGTTGTATTTTTCCAGCATTTCCGGCTGAATTTCTTTGGCTGCTTTGGCGGCGCGGGCCTTAAGCTTCTCCAACTCCCCGGCCTGGGTTTTGTACTCGTCGTCGTAGCTCTTTTTGAGCTGATCGAATTCGGCCTTGACCCTGGCGGCCCGCACCCGAATCTCGTGCTGCTGGCGATCCCGGGCGTCGGCATCCTTACGAAGCTTGGTGAGCTCGGACTCGTAGCGGGTGATGCTGCTCATCAGCTTCTGGGCGGTGCCCATCAGGCCGCGGGCATCCTCCAGCGTCTCGGGCTGCTGGGCCTCAAAGCGACCGTTGAGCTCAGTGACGCTGTCCCGCAGGCGCACCACTTCGTCTTGCAGCGCCTCGAGCCGGTCGGCCATCACGGATACCTCGTTTTCGATGCGCTTGATCACACCCTGTTGCTCCACCAAAAAATCACGGTTTTTGATGAGCTTTTGGCGCTTGGGATCGGCCCGCATCTCCCGTTCGTACCGATCTACCTCGATATCCACCTGTTGATACTGCCATAACAAAGCAAATTGATCCATTTCTTCCCCCTAGTCCTCCTTCGGCGCGTCACGCATAGGGCGCGCACGATGACAATACGATTTGCACCGAATATTGTACCCTATCCGCCGCCCTTTGTAAAGCTTCACACAACGCCGCCGCGCCGGGATACTCGGTGGCGAAGTGGCCGCACTCCAACACCCGCACCCCACGCTGCACCGCCTCCAGGGAGATATGGTGCTTGCATTCCCCGGTTAAGTAACAATCTGCGCCCATATCAAGGGCATCCTGCCAAAAACCTCCGCCTCCGCCACCGCATACCATAAGCCTTCGCACAGGTTCATTGTCGCCAGGTAATGCAATACGGCGCACGGAATCGCCCAGCTTTGTCTCTGCCAGCTGTGCCAATGCTTCCAGGGGTAGGGGTTCGGCCAGGGTCACGGTGCGGGTCAGGCCGCTCTCCCCTGCTTGCTTTTCGCCGGGCAAACCAAGGGCAGCCACCAGCGCGTCGCTTACACCTCCGGCCGCCTTGTCAAAATTGGTGTGGGCGGCGATCAACGAAAGCCCGGCGCGGATCAGCCCGGCCAACAGTACCCCCTCGCGATCCTCCTCGATCAAATCCCTGCAAGGCGAGCGCATCAGCGGATGGTGGCTCACAATCAGTTGCGCTCCCAAGCTCTTTGCTTCTTCAATCACGCCGGGCGTCACGTCCAGCGCCACGAGCACAGTACGCACCTCTTGTTGGGCCCGGCCCACCAGCAACCCCACGTTGTCGGATTCCAGCGCGGTATCAAAGGGCGCAAAACCGTTCACCAAATCCCGGATCATTTCTACTGTTACTTGCATGGAAACTCCTCCTTATTATCTCATAATAGCAATAATCTCCGCTAATACGTTCACACTCGGGCACTTGCTTGTACGCTGTTTTGATATATCGCATGCCGGCGTTTTGCAACACCCGCCCACATGCAGGATTCCTGATGTGATGGTTTGAATGTACCTTTTCCGCACCTAAAGCATCAAAGGCAAAACTCAGTATACATTTGCAGGCTTCGGTCATGATTCCTTGATTCCAATACTTTTGGCTCAACGCAAAATGAACCGATACACTATTCCTCTCATCATCGATGTCCGCAAGATAAATATATCCAATTGCCTGTGAAGTACGCTTGAGGATAATAATCCAATGGTACGTATCGGGTTTTGTGTATTCCTCAATCCAGCCTGCCAAGAGCGCTTTTGTTTCGCTTATGCTCTTATGTGGTTCCCATTGCCAAAATCGGCAGACTTCCGGGTCTGTTACCCAGTTTTCATACATGTTTTCAGCATCGGCCATTTGATGCTGCCTAAGAATTAGGCGGCATGTTTCTAGTTGTTGGGTTCCCACATGGTGAAGCACTGGTTATCTCCTTTATCCAAGCAATTTCCTGGGCAATCTCAGCCTCCCGCGCGGCATCACGCTCTCGGGCGGTGCATAGTTGAGCCAGCGCCCGTGTGAGCACCTGCTCCCGCCAACGCAGATAACCCGCATACTCCGGTGGTTTTTTAGCCAGCAGGCAAGGCCCCAGGGCCCGCTCCTTGGGCGTCAGCGCTCTCGCTTCACCCTGTCTCGCACATAGGATCACATAATAGCGCCCATTGGCTTGTACCACAGTCTCATCAATAAGGGGAAAACCGTTGGCGCACAGCCACCCCCGCAGCAAGGGCGCTTCGATATTGGGTTGAAGGATCAGCTTGGCGTTGCCGATTACGTTTTTCGCTCCCTCCGCCGCCAATATATCTCGTAGCGTAGCGCCCCCCAAACCCGCCAACACGATGACATCGGGCCTTTCCCCATCTTGTATGGCGCCCAGCCCGTTTGCCACGCGGAATTCTGCCCGATGGGAAAGCCCCCGCCTCTCCAGCAACCTGCGCGCCTTGGCCAAAGAATCCGCGCTGATGTCGGCCACAATCATACGCAGCCCTGGCCGGGTAGCCAGCAGCGCGCAGGCCAAGCGGCCATGATCCGCACCGATATCGGCGACCAGTTCAGCCCCTTCATCCACAAAGGCCGCAACTGCTCCTAGGCGGGCGTCCAGCCAGTTTTGCCGTATAGACGGCGCGCCGAGGGCGTCGCGCCCTACAATCACATCCTTATGCACCGCCATCTTCCTAACCCCTATCCCCTAATCCCTAACCCCTACCTTACGTCCTTATGCGGGCGCAAAGCAGCATCTTGGCCATGGTAAGCTCCTTAACGCAACGCTTGCCTGCCTCGCCAAGCTTTTTAGGATCGTATAGATTCTCGTCCTCCCGCAGCGCCTGCTTCACACCCTCGGTAAAGGCCGCACGCAATTCAGTCGCAAAATTTACCTTGCAGATGCCCCGGGCGATACAATCCCGCACATCCTCGTCGGTGAGGCCGGACGCACCGTGAAGCACCAGGGGCACCCGCACCACCGCGCGGATTTGCGACAGCCTCTCTTTATCTAACACCGGCGTTTTGGCGTAAAAGCCGTGGGCTGTGCCGATGCCCACAGCCAGGGAATCCACGCTGGTGCGTTTCACAAATTCGGCTGCTTGGGCCGGATCGGTATTGGCTCCGGCTTCGGCCACCAAATCGTCTTCTTTTCCCCCAATGCGGCCCAGCTCGCCTTCCACTGGGGCATGCCCGCCGGCCGCACGCACGGCCTCGCAAGTGATGGCCACATTTTGCTCAAAACTCAGGGCGGAACCGTCGATCATCACGCTGGTATACCCGGCGGCAAGGGCCTTTGAAACCAGCTCCACGCTGCTTCCATGGTCCAGATGCATAGCAACGGGAACCTTGGCTTGAGCGGCCAGCGCACCCACCATGGCGGCAAACACCGGCGGAGGCGCATACCGCAGGGTAGAAGGCGTGGTGGCCAGCATCACGGGCGAGCCGGTCTCTTGAGCCGCATCAATCACGGCCTGGGCCATTTCCATGTTTTCGATGTTAAACGCGCCCACGGCGTACTGGCCCCGCTGGGCATCCAGGAGCATTTGTTTGCTTGTTACCAATGGCATGTGGATTCCTCCTTTAATCGTTGAATCGCCTCGTTTGTATCGGCGCCAACCAATTGTAGCGCGGTCATCAACGCACCAATCCATGGCGGCGCAAGGGGCTGCACAATGGTGCAGCCACGGGCTTTTAGGGCCTCGCAAAAACTGTCCATCACCCACGCGCCGACTTTAAAGATACCGCCGGAATACGAAACCTGCGCCCCCCCGGAAAAGTCCAGGTTTTGCAGAATCCCTTCTATATTCAGGGCGATCTCTCGCCCGGCCTCCCGGTAGCAGTCGATGGCGCTTTCGTCGCCTTGCCGCGCGGCCTCCAATAGCAAAAGCTGCAAGCTGGCTACCTTGTCGCGATAAGGCAGATAGTCCCGGAGCGCCACGTCGATGATCTCAAAATCGCTATCCAGGGCAAAACGCTGGCGCACCAGGGCGTACAACGCACCCTTGGGAGCGCGGCCGTCGGCCTCCTTGCAAAACAGCGAGAGCATACGCTTGCCCAGCCAGTACCCCGATCCCTCGTCGGCAAAATGTTCGCCCCACCCGCCGCAACGGGCCATCCGTCCCTTCGCATCCATGCCAAAGGCCATGGCCCCGGTGCCTGCCAGTATGTTGATGCCGGGCCGGAGCGCAAAGGAGCCTGCCCAAGCCACCTGGGCGTCATTGCAAAGCAACCAGGGCGTATCACCAAAGATGCGGCCCATGGAGCGCCTCATGGCCTCGTCACCGGCCTGGGATTCGCCCCAGCAGGGCGCTCCAAAGCACACGGCGGAAAGCCCAAGGGGCGAACCTACCGACAGCCCGGCCTCTTTGAGCGCTGCCTGTACCCCCTCCAGCAGCGCCTCCCGCTGGGCATCCTCGCCAAGCCGGGGCAATGCGATGGAAGGCCGGTGCACGGTGCAAAGCACACGTCCGATTCCGTCGCAGAGCGAAAAGATGGTTTTGGTGCCCCCCGCATCGATTCCCAACGCGATCAAGCCAACACCTCATTCATTTTATAGGCTAAATGGAGTATACCACGTGCCCTTGGTTTTTGCTATACAAGATGAATCAATTTTTTGGTTTATATAGTATGGTAACCCTGTTTTGTAGGGGCAGCCCTATGTGGCTGCCCAAATTGCATCGGCATACAAGTTACTTTGTCAAATATGCATTCATTATGGGGCCAAATATTAGATGCATTTGCCATTGACAACACTCGCTTATATGCTCAATAATTGATTAATAAGTTTTATTAATTAAACATTAATTTTTACCGGAAAAAAGTCGCACCCGGTTGGGAAGGACGCAGGAAATGAGTGGACTCGTTGGCCAGCCCAAGGTGCTCAGGGCCGTCAATTCTTCTATGATCGAGCAATTGATTTACGAGCGCGGGCCGCTCTCCAAACCCGAGCTGGCGCGGCTCACCGGGCTTAGTTTGCCCACCGTAGGCAAATTGGTAGACGATTTGGAGGCCAATGGCAGCATCTGCCACTCCGGCTTGGCGGGCAAAGGCGCGGGCCGCAAGGCCATGCTATACGAAACCAACACGGATTCCGGTTGCTTGCTGGTGCTGTACTATCGCTGGGACGGGTACATGGGCCGGGTGACCGACATCGCGGGCAAAACGTTGCACGAAGCATCCTTCCCCTTGGACAACACCAACAGGGACACCGCCCTGGCCAACACCCACGCCGCCATCAACACACTGATCAAAATCGCGCCAAACGAAGTCAAGGCCATCGGCGTAGGCGTACCGGGCGCCGTGCTGCAAGACGGGCGGCTGATGGGCATTCCAAAGATTCCCGCCTGGGAAGGCATGAACCTGGCCGAGAAGCTGGAGGCGCGGTACACGGCCGCCGTTTGCGTGGAGAACGACGTAAAGCTCTCCGCGGTGGGCTTTTACCACACCTATCTGAGCGACCAGTTCGAGAACATCGTGTACATCTACGCGGGCTTCGGCTTGGGCTCCGGCATCATCATCAACAAGCGGCTGTACC
>WQXF01000140.1 GCA_009784985.1 Clostridia bacterium
AAGATGTGTTGGAGCGCTGCGAGGTGTTCCGCCACCTGGGCGATGATGTGAAGGTGTACGATAGGATTTGGACGGAGATTATTACGTCGTTGTTTTAAGCTGGATACATAAAGGAAGAGAGAAAGAAGAGCGGTCGGCAGGCCGCTCTTTTCTTGCCCAAATGATCCCTCTGTGTTATACTCCAGACATTGTAAATGAAAGGATGGGGCTGCTATGAAAAGATTTGTGTGCCTGTTTTTTCTTGTACTAATTGCGCTTTTTCCTCCTTTTTCTATTGCAGTAGACATTGGCCTTTACGCGCCCGACCCAACGCCTTTTTTGTTTCCCACCTTTAACCCTGCACCATCCCCCGAGCCCACGCCCACTCCGGTTCACGCGCTTTGGGATGAACCATATGAGCTTTGGGGCCTCCCTTTTGGCTGTTCGGTAGAAGAATGCGTCGAATATATATTCGAGAAAAAAGGCATCGTGTTGGTAGACCGCTATCGTAGCGATCTCCTTCGATTGCACGACGAACAAAGAGTCAGCTTTTTAGGAAAGGATATTGACTTTGCCAATTTTCATTTTAATCTTTTGGCTATAGAAGGCCTTGCTGCCTATTCTTTTGCATTTGTTTACGGTATTGATCCGGATTCACCTGCAGATCCATCTGATCAACTAATGAAACTGGCAACGGATAGTGTCGATTGGTTACGGGTATTAGTCGACAATCTTTCCATACAATATGGAAACTTTACCGGCTATTCTTTTGAAACGTTGGGTTTCTCTGCTGAGTGGCGGAATTGGACTTTCGAAAACGATGAGATCGATTATGATGCCATCTGGGATTCTTTAGTGAACAACGATGTAACATCGATAACCATCGGATTTAGAAACGCATCGGCATCCATTAACTCCTATGAACTAATTGTAGGTCACCGGTTCATAAGGGTCAGCCTTGATTATACGGCAATAAATTATGAGGCAAATAAACCGGAAATGACATTTCCAGTATACAGAAAAACCCCCGCCTTTACCGATGTCTCCGTAGACTTCGATTGATAAATGCAAATATGCCTCATCAATCTTGTATAGTCCATGGTACGTTCAACGCGGGGAGTGGTTCATCAACATGCCAACCTTAAAGCGTATATTTATTTGTGGATTCTGCTTGCTACTTTTATGTGTTACGGCAGCCCAAGCCGAGACATTGATGCACATACCCTCCACCAGCCAATATACCGTTCGAAAGAATGGGGTAATCATCGATTTTGGCAACGCTTCCCAGGGTTACGTGATGATTAAGCACGAACATACCACAATGAAGCTAAGGGTACGCATCTCCATGGGCGCAACCGAATACACCTATGAGCTGAACGGCCAGAATATCTTTGAGGTATTTCCCCTTCAAATGGGGAATGGGACATACAGAGTGCAGGTTTTGGCAAGCAAGGCCAGAAACCATTACTCCCTGTCGGCCTCCAAAACCTTGGATGTCAAACTGGCCGACCCCCATCTTCCCTACTTATACCCAAATCAGTACGTTGACTTTTCCGAATCCAGCAAAGCCGTTGCTAAGGCCGCCGAACTATGCAAAGGGCTAGAAACCGATCGGGAGAAGTTTAGGGCGATTTATAACTTTTGCAGCCGCCGCATCATCTACAACTACCAGCTTGCCCTTTCGCCCTCAAGAGAACACCGGACGGACGTTGACCTGGTGTTGGAAAAAAGAAAGGGCATTTGTATCGATTACGCGGCATTGATGGCCTGTATGCTGCGCTCACAGGGGATACCGGCCCAAGTGGTCATCGGTTTTGCCGATGGCGTGTATCACGCGTGGAACAAGGTATTCCTAGACGGAAAGTGGTATCGATGCGATCCCACCTATGCCGCAACCATCGGTATGGCGGAAGTTTACGAAGAGGAACGGCACTATTAGTATTATCCCATCTTCCGCATATACCGCCGCACGGCAAGCGCAAACGCAAGGACTGAAATCCCGACCGCCCAGGCCAGCGCGACCCATAAGTCATTGCCCGCTGGATGTCCCAGCATAAGGGAGCGTACAACGTTGATAACGGGCGTCATGGGCTGATGCTCGGCAAACCAGCGGATTGCAACGTGCATCGTTTCGGTGGGCGCAAATCCGGAGCTGACAAAGGGCAATATAAACAGGGGAAACATCAGCCCGCTGGCACTTTCCGGCGTTTTTGCTTTGAGCCCGCAAAATACCGCAAAACAGGTAATGGCGGTGACCGACAGCAACAATACACCCGATGCGATCAGCCAATCCACCAAGCCGCCCTTAGGTGTAAATCCAACCACAAAGGCTGTACCGATGATCACGGCAGTGGTCATCACATTTCGCATAATGGACGCACCGGCGTGGCCAATCAGCAACGCTGATTTGGCAAGGGGCATGGAACGAAAACGGTCGACAATCCCCTTCATCATGTCGGTGTTGACATTGATGGCAGTATACGAAGTCGCTTGGGCCACGGCTTGCAGAATGATACCCGGGATGATAAAGTCCACATAGCTATAATCCCCAACGTCCGTGATATTGCCAAACACCGCTCCGAACAAAAGCATCAAAAAGATGGGCGTGAGGGTGGCTTGAACCAACGCCTCCGGGTTTCGAAGGGCGATTTTCATGCAACGTTTGAACATCACCTTTGCATCATAAAAAAGGCGCGGTTTTTGCTTACTCATGGGATTCGCCCTCCTTTTTCTCACCGATGAGTGTAAGGAATACTTCCTCTAGCGACGGCATGTTTTGCGTGAGGCCGCCCACTGCTATGCCGTTTTGCTGCAGAAGCTGCAAAGCTTTTTGTGCGTCGGCGTCGCTTGCGAAGTTCAAATGGGCGCCACGCTGGGGCATGATGGTTTTGAGTTTGCCGGGCGTACCCTCGGCAATGATCTTCCCCTCATGCAAAATGGCAATGTGATCGGCAAGATGTTCCGCCTCCTCTAGATACTGTGTGGTCAAAAACACCGTCGTACCGTCTTTGGCCAGATTTTTTACCAAATCCCACATGGCAAGGCGATTTTGCGGGTCAAGCCCGGTGGTGGGTTCGTCTAAAAAAATCACCTTGGGGTTGCCCATCAGGCTCATGGCAATATCCAGCCGGCGGCGCATCCCGCCGGAATACGTGGACACGGGGCGGTCGGCAGCGTCTTCTAAGCCAAAGGTCCCAAGCCACTCGTTTACTTTGCTTTTGATGTTGGGCAAACGTTTGAGTTCCCCTATGATTTGCAGATTTTCCCGCCCTGTTAAAACTTCATCCACCGCCGCAAATTGCCCGGTGAGGCTGATCATGGCGCGGACGGCATCTCCCTGGCGTTCTACGTCGTAACCGCCGATGGTGGCCTTGCCCCCGTCGGGTTTGGACAGCGTAGAAAGGATTCGCACAGCCGTTGTTTTCCCCGCGCCATTGGATCCAAGCAGGGCAAAGATGCTGCCCTTGCGGATGGTGAAGCTTACATCCTTTAAAACATGGTTGGTTTTAAAGGATTTTTTTAGTGAGGATACGGTGATGATGTTTTCCATGCTTTCTCCTTTTCGAAATCAATGATTGTGAACCAAGCATAGCATACGAAAACAAACCATTGCATTAGAATGGGTTTAGAGTTCTGTTATGAAATGAAAACACGCCACAAAACCAACACCAACCCAATCGCAAACAAAATCGAAAATATCATCTTATTGTGTTTTGCCAGCCAAGCCGGCAGGAATATATCAAATCCAGCCTTGGGATTGTTTGTATATTTACGAGCCGCTATGGTAAGCGGGCATCTCCATTTGCAAATCAAAAGAACCAAACCTTCTACAAAAAACAGCCCTATGCAGTACCAAACCAGCACAGTCACCCTATCAAATATCCCGGCGTATAGCACATAAAAAATAGCAGCAGCAAAAACACACCATATGGCTGTGTGGATAAGTTTGATCAAAATAAGCATCTTTATTGAAGCCTAAGGTGCTTTGCGTACGCATACCCCTCGTACTGGGTTCCGCGCCTGTCAGTGTAAAACACCTTGGCCCACGCGCCGGAATAGGATTCGATCCATACCGTCGCCCCGCTGGGCATGCTTACAACAATATTGTCTTTAGGGCGGCTGCTGGGCGTACTGCGCAGATTCAGATTACCCCCGCTGGCAGTGCGTATTTTTGCCTCCACAAATGAAGGAGTTTCGGGCTGGTCAAATCCAAATGAGCCAAATGAATAAGGGATCGCCTTTTCGCGAGCATAGAATGCTGCATAGCTTCCCTCTGTAACCAATACAATAAGGTCGCCGCAACCATCAAAAACCTGCTCTCCAATGACTGAAACGCTGCTGGGAATTGTAATGGACTGAAGTTCGGGGCGGTTAAAAAACGCCCTGTCGCCAATGGCCGTCACCGGATGCCCCTCGATTTGATCGGGTATCATCACTTCGGTTTCATTTCCAATGTAGTTCAGAATGGTGATCTGCCCATCGATTAGGATGCAGCCAAAATCACCGCTGATAAAAAACAGCGATTCTGTAGCCACAGGCATCGATGTATCCGCGCTATCATCATTATCATCGATTGAGGCGCTGCCTGGGATGATCACCACGATCACCGCAGAGTCACCGGCCAGTTCGCTCACTTGCTCCAGAATCGCCAGCTGGTTGGGATCTCCGGTGTAATGGATGATGATTGCCTGGCCGGTTTGGGCCTCGGCCATAGCGCCGCCCAAATACAGCCATGCCAAAGAACATATCGTTATGAATCCCATGAATATCTGTTTCATCAAGACCTCCTGCATAAGCGCATGGGGACGGCTTCTTTGTGCGTATCATCCTATGCACAAATGGCCGTCCCCATGAAACTATGCACTATACCCTATTGCCTGCCGTCATGTATCCTCAGTATATAAGAACACAATGGTGATCGTTTGGCCGCCGTTGATCGTGCCCGATGCCGGAAAGAAGTTGGGGCACACGCCCACGTAAACATACCCATCAAAGGGATACGATTCGTAGGGGCCATAGGAACCGGCGGGCACGGTCAGCACCTCATCGCTGAGCCTAACGCCCGTACTCGGATCCATATGGAGCACCCGGATGGTCCCCGACCCTGGCGTAGGCGCGGGCGTTGGTGTGGGCACAGGGGATGGTGTGGGCGTAAACGTCGCGCCCTTGGTATACAGGAAAAGAATGGTGAAGCACTGGCCACCGGCAATCGTGCCTGATGCCGGAGAGCTGTTTTCCGCCAGTGATACGTAGGTATAACCGGGGAACGGGAACGGGTTGTAGGGGCCATACGGGCCAGCCAACACTAGCAGCGTCTCATCGCTTAGGATCGTGCCCGTATCCTGGTCTTGATGGATCACCCGGATGGTCGCAGGCAACGGCACTGGCGTAGGTGTTGGGGTGGGTGTGGGTGTAGGCGTGGGCACCGCGCCCTTGGTGTACAGGAAGGTAATGGTGATGTACTGGCCAGGCTCAATCTTTCCCGACGCCAAAGCGCTATCCGGCGCCAGCGACACGTAGTTATAACCGGGGAACGGGAACGAATTGTACGGGCCATATAGGCCGGACATCACGTGCAGTGTCTCGTCGCTTAGGATCCCGCCCGTATCCATGTCTTTGTGGAACACACGGATGGTCGCCGGTTGCGGCGCTGGCGTGGGGGTCGGCGTAGGCGTAGGAACGGCACCCCTGGTGTACAGGAAGGTGATGGTGATGTACTGGCCAGGCTCAATCTTTCCCGACGCCAAAGCGCTGTCCGGCGCCAGCGACACATAGTTATAACCGGGGAACGGGAACGAATTGTACGGGCCATATAGGCCGGACATCACGTGCAGTGTCTCGTCGCTTAGGATCCCGCCCGTATCCATGTCTTTGTGGAACACACGGATCGTCGCCGGTTGCGGCGCTGGCGTGGGGGTCGGCGTAGGCGTAGGCACGGCACCCTTGGTGTACAGGAAGGTGATGGTGATGTACTGGCCAGGCTCAATCTTTCCCGACGCCAAAGCGCTATCCGGAGCCAACGACACGTAGGTATAGCCCGGGAACGGGAACGAGTTATAGGGCCCATACAAGCCGGACATCACGTGCAGCGTCTCGTCGCTTAGGATCCCGCCCGTATCCATGTCTTTGTGGAACACACGGATGGTCGCCGGTTCGGGCACAGGCGTGGGTGTCGGCGTAGGCACGGCACCCTTGGTGTACAGGAAGGTGATGGTGATGTACTGGCCACCACCAATCGCTCCTGATGTCGGAGCGCTATCCGGGGCCAACGATACGTAGGTATAGCCCGGGAACGGGAACGAGTTGTAAGGCCCATAAGCGCCGGACAGCACATGCAGCGTCTCGTCGCTTAGGATCGCGCCCGTATCCACATCTTTGTGGAACACACGGATCGTCGCCGGTTGCGGCGCTGGCGTGGGGGTAGGCGTAGGCGTGGGCGCCGCGCCCTTGGTGTACAGGTAAGTAATGGCGATGGTTTGGCCCAGGTTGATCGTGCCCGACGCCGGGGCGCTGCCTATAGCCAACACACCTTCTCCGTACTCTGGGAAGGCCTTTGCGCCATAGGGGCCGTAACTGCCGGGGACAACATCATGGATTTCTAGCTCCAGCACCTCGCCCGTATTGCGATCGAAATGCCACACAAAGACACTTGCCAGAGGGCAGGTGGGGGTAGGCGTGGGTGTTGGCG